>JAOZSC010000215.1 GCA_029939875.1 Desulfobacterales bacterium | reverse complement strand
GGAAATTCAAAACCCAGCTCTTGCCGGACTGCTACGTTCCCTGGCGCCTGTCCTGGGAACCGGGCTGGCAAAAGGCAGCCTATGAAAAAATCATTTCCGATCCGCTGCACATGATTATCGGCCAGGTGGTTCACGGCAGTATGGTCGCCGCGCTGATGAGGCATTTCGCCGTCATTCCGTCGTCGGTCATCGGCTACAGCCTGGGTGAGGCGGCCGCTTATTTTGCCATGGGGGCCTGGCCCGAACGCGGCCGGATGCTCGAACGCATGCAAAAAACCGACCTGTTTACCACCCAGCTTTCCGGTCCCTGCCATGCGGCCCGCCGGGCCTGGCGGCTTTCCCCGGATGAAGAAGTCGCCTGGCGCACTGCCGTGGTCAATCGTCGGGCCGAAGATGTACGCCGTGTTGTCAGCCGTTACGCCACCTCCCGGCTGCTGATTGTCAACACCCCCGACGAATGCGTCATCGGGGGCAGGCGCCAGGACGTCAGCGCCGCGATAAAAGATCTTGACTGCGAGGCCATTTATCTGGACGGCGTGGTCACCGTGCACTGCGATGCCCTGCAGCCGGTGGCCGATGCGTACCGCCGGCTGCACCTATTTGAAACCCGCCGGCCTGCGGGTATCCGGTTTTATAGCTGCGCCCTGGGTCGGGCTTACGACCTGAGCCGGGAGGCGGCGGCCGATTCCATTGTCAACCAGGCCCTGCACGGATTTGATTTTACCGCCACCGTCAAGCAGGCCTATGCCGACGGTGTGCGCCTTTTCGTGGAAATGGGCCCCTCGTCATCGTGCACCCGCATGATTGACCGTATATTGCAACCACAACCCCACCTGGCCGTTTCCGCCTGCGTGCGGGGTGAAGAAGACCCGCTGACCATCATCAAGGTGCTGGGGGCCCTGGTTGCTGAACGCGTACCGGTCGACCTGGAAAAACTGTATGGCCCTAACGCTTTTGCCCCGGAATCCTTTGAGATCCGTAAAAACATTTCTTCACAATTAATACGGGTAATTCCTGGCGCCCCTCCCCTGTCTTTTGCTCCATCCTCCCCGGCCGACGACATTCATAAAAAAAAGGACGACCGTCAGCAGGCCGGGGGCCGTGCGCAGGTGAGCAAAGCCGCAGCACCGTCGCCACACACCTGCCCGCCGGGGCCCGATGCCAACCCATCCTTTTCGGATTTGATCGCCACCACTGACCAGGTGGCCAAATCCACCGCCGCGGCCCATCAGAAATTTCTTGATTTTTCCAGTGAGCTCACCCGTTCTTACAGCAACACCCTGAAACTGCAAACGCGGTTGCTGGAACTTTCCCTCAACGGGGCCAACATTTCTCATCGGCCTGACGCCGGACGCGTTTCACCGCCGGTCCCGGCTTATTCTCGCCAGGACTGCCTTGAGTTCGCTCGGGGATCTGTCGCCCGGGTTCTGGGCCCCGAATTTTCCGAGGTCGACACGTATGCTGTCCGGGTGCGTCTGCCCGATGAACCCCTGATGCTGGTGGATCGCATCCTGTCAATTGAAGGCAGTAAGGGCTCGCTGGGACCCGGCCATATCGTCACCGAGCATGACGTGCTGCCGGCCGCGTGGTACCTGGACGGCGGACATGCGCCGGTTTGCATAGCGGTGGAAGCCGGTCAGGCGGATCTTTTTCTGTGCAGCTTTCTGGGCATCGACCGGATGGTAAAAGGACAGCGCGCCTACCGCCTGCTGGATGCCACCGTCGAGTTTCACCGTCACCTGCCGGTACCCGGTGAAACCATTCGCTATGAAATTCAAATTGAAAAATTTTTCCGTCAGGGCCATACACACCTGTTTCTGTTTAATTTCAAGGGATTTATCGGCGCCACCCCGCTGATCACGATGACCGACGGCTGCGCCGGTTTTTTCACCGCCGAAGAGGTGTGCAACTCCGGCGGTATTATTTTATCTGCAACCGACAACCTCCCGATCGCCGGGAAAAAACCCGCGAACTGGAAAAACCTGGTTACGCTGCAGACCGAACGTTACACTGACAACCAGGTGCAGGCGTTGCGGCGTGGGGACTTGAGCGGGTGCTTCGGAGATGCCTTTGCCGGAATTTTTCTGGCCGACTCCCTGAAACTTCCCGGCGGACGGATGAAACTCATTGACCGCGTCCTCGAATTGGAACCCGACGGCGGTCGCTATGGATTGGGAAGAATCCGGGCCGAAGCCGATATCCACCCCGATGACTGGTTTTTAGCCTGCCATTTCGTGGATGACCGTGTCATGCCGGGAACCCTGATGTATGAATGCTGCGCCCACGGCCTGCGGGTGTTTCTGCAGCGCCTGGGCTGGGTGACGCAAAAAGCGGGTGTCTATTACGAACCGGTTGCCGGTGTGAAAAGCACCCTGATCTGCCGGGGGCCGGTCACCCCTGACACCCGCAAGGTGATCTATGAAATTGAAATCCGTGAACTGGGATACGCACCGCAGCCCTATGCCATCGCCGATGCCCATATGTACACCGATGGGCAACGCATCGTGTGGTTCAAAAATATGTCCCTGCAGATAACCGGCATCACCGGTGAGGAAATCGAAAAATTCTGGCGGCAAAAATCCAAACGATCCAACCCGACGGCCGGCGTATTCTCCTCCCGGTCCGGATTTGACCGCCGGCACCTGCTCGAGTTTGCCACCGGCAGCCCGTCGAAGGCCTTCGGAGCACCCTACAAACCATTTGACGACCAGCGCTTTATCGCCCGCCTGCCGGCACCCCCTTACCTGTTTATCGACCGTATTACGGATATCGAACCCGCCCCGTGGGTGCTCGAACCCGACGGCTGGATTCAGGCCGAATATAACGTGCCGCCGGATGCCTGGTACTTTAAAGCCGAGCGGACGCCAGCCGCTCCGATCAGTATCATCATGGAGATTGCATTGCAGCCCTGCGGTTGGCTGGCGGCTTACATGGGCTCAGCACTGAAAAATGACAGGGACCTGAGGTTTCGCAACCTCGGCGGCGAAGCCGTGCTGCATGCGCAACTGCTGCCGGATTCAAAAACCCTGACTACCCGGGCCCGCCTGACCCGGTCATCCGGGGCCGCGGACATGCTCATCGAACATTTTGAGTTCGAGGTGCGACAGCAGGATCGCAAAATATATTCCGGCAATACCTATTTCGGCTTTTTCACCGCCGAGTCCCTTAAAACCCAGGAAGGCATCCGGGATGCATCCAAACAGGTTTACATCCCCACCAACCGGGAACTGTCGAGCAGCCGCCCCCACGTTTTCAGCGATCGTCCCCCCCTGTCACCTGCTGACCCGACCACCGAATCCGCCCCCCGCCTGGCGCCACCGGCCAAAGCGATCCGCATGATCGACCGCATCGAAACCTGTATCCCCGATGGGGGACCGCAGGGACTGGGATTTATCAGGGGAACCAAAACCATTGATGCACAGGAATGGTTTTTCCGCGCCCATTTTTACCAGGACCCGGTCTGCCCGGGTTCCCTGGGAATCGAATCGTTCATCCAACTGCTGAAACACCTGGCCCGACTGCGCTGGCCGCAATTGATCGGCAGCCACCGTTTCGGCCTGCTGACCGGCACGGCGCACCGCTGGGTCTATCGCGGCCAGATCCTGCCCCAAAATCGCCTGGTAACCGTCGAAGCCGTGGTTACCGGGCTCCGGGAGCACCCGTTTCCGACCATAACCGCCGATGGGTTTCTGCAGGTGGATGGCCTTTATATTTACAAAATGGAAAATTTCGGCATTACCCTGACGGATAAAACTTAATGCGATATTCAAAAGTCACCATCGATGCCTTCGGCTATGAACTGCCCCCGAACGTGGTAACATCGGAGGATATTGAACAGCGGTTGAAACCGCTCTATGAAGCGTTGCACTTCAAAAAGGGACAACTTGAGGCCATCACCGGCATCCAGGAACGCCGCTTCTGGGACCCGGGTTTTAAAATGTACCGGGGGGCCATCAGCGCCGGCCGCAAAGCGCTGCAGTCCTCGTGTGTGGCGCCCCGTGAAATCGGCATGCTGATATACGGGGGCGTTTGCCGCGACAACCTGGAACCTGCGACGGCCTGTGCCGTGGCAGACGGCCTGTCCCTGGAGCCCGGAACCCGAATATACGATGTTTCCAATGCCTGCCTGGGAGTTTTAAACGGTATGGTTCAGATTGCCAACGCCATTGAACTGGGACAGATTCGTGCCGGTCTGGTGGTTTCCTGTGAATCCGCCCGCCAGATCATCGATGCGACCATCGACCGGCTGCTGCAAACCCGGGACATGGAGGTTTTCAAAAAAACCGTTGCGACCCTGACCGGCGGGTCCGGTGCGGTGGCGGTTTTACTGACCGACACTTCCCTGAGCGTTACAGGACACCACCTGCTGGGAGGCAGCGCCCGCAATGCCGCCGCGTTTCACCGACTGTGCGTCTGGGGACCGGATGGCGCCGGGCAGCCGATGATGGAAACCGACTCCGCGGCTGTTCTCCAAAACGGCGTTTCCCTGGGCATTGAAACCTTCCGCGACTTTCGCAAGGAGCTCTCGTGGTCCGATGATCAACCGGACAAAATCATCTGCCACCAGGTGGGAGCCACCCATCAACGCAACATGCTGGATGCCATCGGCATTGCCCCGGACAAGGATTTTACCACCTTCCGGTACCTGGGCAACATCGGCACGGTGTCGCTGCCCATCACCGCGGCCATTGCCGATGAAAGGCAGTTTCTGCTGCCCGGCGACCGGGTCGGCTTTCTGGGCATCGGCAGCGGCCTTAATTGTTTGATGCTGGGAATTGAATGGTAATAATGAGTTCTAAACCCATCGACATATCAGGATTCAGGCACCTGTACCCGTTTAAATCACATTATATGGATTTAAAGGGCCTCAAGTACCACTATCTCGATGAGGGCCGGGGAAATCCCCTGCTCATGCTTCATGGCAATCCCACCTGGTCATTTTACTACCGTGAACTGACCAAAGCCCTTGGGGGCCACTACCGCTGCATTGTGCCGGATCACATGGGATGCGGCCTGTCGGACCGGCCGCCCCTGAAAACCTATGATTACCGCCTCAAAACTCGGGTTGATGACGTAGATGCATTGATGAACGCCCTGACCTTCGATACGAAGATCACCCTCGTTCTTCACGACTGGGGCGGCATGATCGGCATGGCCTGGGCGCTGCGGCATCCTGAAAAAATCGGCCGTCTGGTGATCCTGAATACCGCCGCTTTCTTACCTCCTTGCCAAAAGCGTATCCCCCTGAGACTGTCTGTGATCCGCCGATTTACAGCCCTGGCCGCACCGGTCGTGCTGGGCCTGAACCTGTTTGCCGTGGCAGCGCTGTACATGGCATCTTACAAG
>JAOZSC010000214.1 GCA_029939875.1 Desulfobacterales bacterium | reverse complement strand
CGCTAAATGGGTGTCAATGCCAACTGATATACTAGTATACTAATATATCTGTCAAGAAAAAATTTAACTTTTTTGCAGTCTGATCGACCAGTTTGTCAACCGTCAATAGGAATTGACGCCGATTGCAGGCAGAGGTGTATAAACCCCGGTATGAGCGCTTCCTCTCACCAGCCGACAGCCGTTACCAAGGCGGCCACCGTGACCCTCACCCGACGCCAGGCTGGCCAACTGCAGGTTTACCTTCTGAAACGAAATCCCAAAAACCGGCTCATGGCGGGAAACTTTGTTTTTCCCGGCGGTGCGGTGGATGCGACGGATCGGCAGGTCGAGCTGTCTCAAAACCATTGTGATTCCGTCAGAATTTAAATGATCAACGTAAGAGAAGGCATCGGCCGCGCAACAGAAGCCGTACCGCCACGCTGGGTCAACGGGGCTGGGTTTAAAAATTACGTCACCGACCAGCAACTGCAGCGCCGTGAAATTGAGCAAATGGCGGCCGATTACTATCAGGAATGGGGCTGGAACCAAAAAAGCGGCGCCCCCACACCCGGGGCCCTTCGCAAACTGGGGCTGCTGGAATTATAGGTGCTGTTTTTCATTGCGACAACCGGGGCACCCCCCGAAAAAGACCTGTTCAAACTCAAAACGCCTATTCCGGAGAAACAGCAGGGATATCGCTGGATTTTATTGGTATGGTATGGCTGACAAATTTGAAATGTGTAAAATAAATGTAACACTTTTATGGAAAGCATGTAACACTTTTATGGAAAGCATAGTCGCATCTCATATTGGTAATGGCTTCTTCCAATGCATCGCAATTTGCAAAAACAACAAAATATAAATAAATTCATTGTGATATACAGTATCCCCTCTATGTGAAAAAAAATTCCCTTTAGATGGCATGTATTTTGCAAAACTTGACTATATTGGGGAATGCCTTGAAACAAGGGGGGGAAGAACATGGAAGCACCCGAAATTGTCAGAACCTCTTTGAAAGATTTTCTTAGCGTCATTTTCAAACGCAAAGCGCTAATTCTGCTTTTTTTCGTTGTCACCTTTGCCACAGTTGCCATCGGTACCATTCTAACAAGACCTGTCTATGAAGCCCATGCTCAGTTCCTGGTAAAAATCGGCCGCGAGAGCATTTACGTGCCGGCCACCAGCGGCAGCTCAGTTATCAACGCTAACCGCCGGGAACAGATCAATTCCGAAGTAGAAATCCTCAAAAGCGGCTACCTGGCCAAAGCGACTATTAATCTGCTGGGCCCAAGCAGCATTTACCCGAAACTTAGCCGAAACGGGCGTGGATTTTTGTCCGCCATCTTTTCCGGAGCTCACCAGGAAAAAACTCCCGTTGAAAAAGTTCTGCTGAAATTCCAGCACAATCTTGATGTCCAGGGGATTAAGAAATCCAACGTTATCGAGATCAGTTTCAGGCACACTGACCCGCAGATGGCCGCCCGGGTGGTCAATACCTTGGCCAATCTTTACTTTGACCGGCATGTTGAAGTCTACAAAATTCCCCACTCTTATAAATTTTTCAAGCAACAGTCAGAGTACTTGAAAAATAAACTCGGCCAAGCTGAAAAAAATATGCAACAATTAAAAAATCAACATGATGTCACAGCCTTAGATCAGCAGCAAGGCCTTTTACTCCAACAGATCGCAGCTTTGCACACCTCATTTAACGAAACCCGCAGTCTGCAAGTTGAAAAAGAAAACCGTATTAAACAGCTCGGTAAGCAGCTGGTGGCGGTCCCCAAAACCATTTCCCAAGGCGAGGAAGTCAACTTCAATCCTTATTTGATCAACACCCTGGAGACCCGTCTGGTGGAACTGCAGCTCAAAGAAAAGAACCTGCTGACCAAATACACCGAGCAAAGCCGCCGGGTGCAAAATGTCAGAGACAACATCAGGATCGTCCAGCAAAGATTGAAACAGCGGGAAAGCAAGCTCTACGGCACGACCAGCTCCGGCATCAATCCGGTCCACCAGCATTTGCAGGAGGAGCTGCTGCGCAACCAGGCAGATCTGAAAGCTTTAGACGCTAAAAGCACCGCCCAGCAGAATCAGCTTTCCGCCTTGCAGAATCACCTCAATGCACTTAACAAAATCGAGGTGCAGCATGATCAGCTCGAGCAGAAAGTGGAGGTGGACCGGAAAAATTACCGGCTTTATTTGACCAAGTTCGAGGAGTCTCGCATCTCCGATGCCATGGATTCCGAAAAAATGACCAGCGTCAGTTTGATCGAGCCGGCCCTGGTTCCCTTGAAGCCGGTCAGCCCCATGCTGCTTCTGAATTTAGTATTCGGTATTTTTCTGGGGGCTTTCGGCGGTCTGGGTCTAGCCTTTTTCATGCATTACCTGGACGACAGCCTGGAAACTGTCGAAGAGGTGGAAGCAGTGCTCCAGCTGCCGGTTCTGGCCTCTATCCCGGAGCTGAACTGATAAAGCGGAAAAGGCTATCCTGGAAAGAAAAGGAACAACTTTATCACATTTCTAAATGAATATAACAAACAACACTGATTTAACCGGTTCTCCTATGTATTGCAAGCATTTCGGATTTTCAGAAAAACCCTTTGGCATTACGCCGCAGCCGCAATTTTTATACATGACCCCCGGCCATCGCGAGGCCCTGGCCACGCTGCTTTACGGTATCAATGAACGCCGCGGGTTTATCGCCATGGTGGGCGATGCCGGCACCGGCAAGACCATCCTGCTGCGGGCGGCCATGGAGCGGTTGGACAAAACAACCTGCTCGGTTTTCATCTTTAACAGCGAAATGGCCTTCGAACAGGTGCTGCTCCTGATGCTGGACGAGCTGCACCTACTCAAGCCCAATGAAAATATGAACAAGCTGCAGGCTGTCAAACGCCTCACCAAATTTGCCATCAAGCTGTTTGCCAGAGGCGGCAACCTGGTCATCATAATTGATGAGGCCCAGAATTTTTCCCGGCAGACACTGGAAAACTTCCGGCTGATCTCGAACCTGGAAACCAACCAGCATAAGCTGATCCAGATTGTTCTCGCCGGCCAGCTGGAATTGGGACAGAAACTGGACGCGTACGCACTCGGGTCCTTTGTGCAGCGCATCAGCCTGAAGCGTTATATCAAACCGATGAGCAGATCCGACACCAACGCCTATCTTGACCATCATCTGACGATGGCAAACTACAAGGGCCCGCCGATTTTCAACAGCCGAGCCCGGCAGTTGATATGGCAGCACTCCCTGGGCGTGCCACGCAAGATCAACATCCTGTGCGACAACGCCCTGCTGATCGCTTACGGCATGGACAAAAAAAAAGTCGTCCCCGCCATCATCAGGGAAGCCATGGAGGATCTAAGTTTCAGCCCACCCCGCAAAAAGCGAAAAACCAGGGCATGGCCGCTTGCATGGAAAAACGCTGCAAGGGCATAAAGGAAACCAACTATAACAACCTAACTGATACAACAAAACTTTTCACCCATGGGAAAAACATTCGAAGCCCTTGAAAAGGCCGAAAAAGAATTTCAGAAAATCAACGGCGAGCTCGCAGTCAGCTCCGAAGAAAAGCAATGGTTCACATCAGCCAGCCCGCCCGAAGTGCAGGTCGTCTCATGCAAGGTCGTCGATCTAAAAACCCGGTTGATAACGCGCTATTCGGGACAGACCGTAAAAATCGTGCTGATTACGGCCACCGCCGCCGGCAGCGGCGCCTCCACCACCGCCGTCAGCCTGGCCACGGACCTGGCCAAGGATGCCCGGCTCAAAGTGCTGCTGGTAGACGCCAACATGAGAACCCCCGGGCTGTACAAGATATTTAAAACAGAAACTGCCGGCGGTGTGTATGATCTGCTCAACAAGAATAATGGCAATTTACTTAAATTAAAAAAGGTCGGCCCTGGAGAGCTGTATCTGTTTCCCAGCGGCGTCAGCCGCCCGGTGGATGACCACCATTTTTCCTCGGACCTGTTTGAAAACTTTATCCAGCGTGTGCGCAAATCCTTTGATTACGTCATCCTGGATTCCGCCCCGATTAGCATCTATCCGGACTCCCAGGCCATCTGTTCCAAAGTGGACGGGGTCATCCTGGTAATCGAAGCGGGTATAACCCGGCGCCAGGTCGCCCTGCGGGCCAAAAAAGAGCTGGAAGCTGCGGGGGCGAAGATCCTTGGTGTGGTGCTCAACAGACGAAAATACTATATCCCGAAATGGATATACACACGGCTATAAGCCTGGCGGCTTAAAAATTAGAGACGATAGATTAGATGATAGGACCCGCGGCAGTCGGCCTCAAACCTCAAGCGGGGCAACGCATGGTTTATAAGGAACACTGATTGTGAAATTAATAATCACAAATTTTCCGTTTATCATAGCAATCTCAGCTCTGCTGGCCGCCTGCGCCGCGCAACAGGAGTTACGCAATATACCACCGCCTTCTCCGCTTGAAATGGTTCAATCCACGCCTGCTTACATCATCCATCCGGGAGATCAGCTGAATATCAAATTTTTCTATAATCCAGAACTCAACGAGTCTGTCACCGTACGGCCCGATGGCAAAATCTCGCTTCAGCTGGTGGATGAAGTCCAAGTCGCCGGTCTGCAGCCCGCGGAACTCGATGAAATTCTCACACGCCGGTATTCGCAGGAATTGAAAAAGCCAACGATCACGGTGATTGTAGCATCTTTTACCGGTCACCGCATTTACGTGGGGGGGGAAGTCAACCAGCAGCGCGAAATGCTTCTTTCTCCCGGCATGACGGTGGTCCAAGCCATATTTCAGGCTGGCGGATTCAGGGAAACCGCCAGCCCCGAAAATGCGATTCTCATTCGGATGGGAGCGGAAAAAGAACCAATCGCGATGCGACTTGATATTCAAGACGCCATGATGGGAAAAGGCGCCGGCGCCAAGCTGGTGCTCCGACCCTATGACATTGTTTACATACCCAAATCCTATATCGCCGAAGCCAATAAGTGGGTCAACCAGTACATTGAAAGGCTGATCCTTTTCCGAGGCTTTAGCGCCGGTGTTACATATCAGATCAACAAGGATCGTTAGCGGGTGTGGTTACCCGCCGAACATGCAGATTTGCACAGATTAAGCTTCATACCGCTTCGTGATGCTCTATTTAGCTAAAATGCAAAAACACGAAGCGTAATGACAAATCACAATAAAAAAGATTCACTGATACAGAATACATCATCATGAAAGATGCATGTAATCTACCAGGCGGAGCTGTAATACGATGACTCAGGTTTGCTGGAATTCTATCATCTTAAATTGACCGGACGCCTTGCTTTCAGCACGCTAGCGTACCGGCTTCTTAGAGGTTTCAAATATGCTGTTGATTCGTTCCAGAAACAAACTTCATGCGAAAA
>JAOZSC010000213.1 GCA_029939875.1 Desulfobacterales bacterium | reverse complement strand
TCCGCTGCACGCCTTTTGCAAATCAACAATAAGCAAACAATATTAAAACTGCAACATCTCATACCGGTTTTCAACCGCAATGAAAAGAAAGATTTTTGCAGGCAGGAACAGATGTCGATCTGTACGGCCGGTGGCCAGAAAGCCCAGAGCAGCTGCAATTTTTATGAAAAATCGCGCTTTGCCGAGCGCTGCATGTATTTTATTTTTGATGAGTACTGCGACAGCCTCGGTGCCCAGATAAGTGCGGGTGAAAAACAGCCACATTCACAATAAACATTCATGTTGCAATGTTGAAGAAAATCCGGCCCGCCGTGAAGTGAACCGGCAGCATGGGGCTTAGGGGTTGGAAAACTTTTTTGCCAGGTCACTGTCGATAACGTACATGCAGACTTCTTTGGCACCCTGTTCGGTATAGCGGTATTTCTCACACAAGTTGCCGATTAAATACGCCACATCTTCCCGGATTCGTTTATCATAGGCTTTAAAATCTTCCCCGTCATAGTCCTTGATGGCCCGGCGAAAGTTTTCATTTTCCAAGAAGGGATCCAGCACCTTCTCCTTTAAATTATACACATAGCGATCATGCATGGACTGGAAGATTTTTGTTTCCTTAACCGGCAGCCCTTCCACCATGATCTCCTGGGTCAATGTATGGGAGGTGTACTCTTTTTGAGAGCTGCGGCGAAACGCCAGGCGCTGATCTTTATCGATCTTGGCACCCAGCAGACGGGTTTCCACATCGGCCAGGAACTCTTCGGTGATCTCCAGTTTTTCTCCCGTGTAGGTGCAGGTTTCCACCGATCCGGTCTCGAAATTGATCGCAAACAGGTAGTTCTGGATTTGCCTGGCAATCTGCTCCTCATTGTAATTATAAAGCGACTCTTTGACTTCCTGCAAAATGGTGTAATCGTACATGCGCAGCAGGGAGTCCAACAATCCGGCTGGAATCAAATCTTTGACATTCTTGTTGATTTTGGTGAAAAACTTGCACAAATCCGACATGTTGATCAGTTTTTCATCTTTGGCGTACGCCGAGTAAAATTTGTTGAAAATTTTAATGGAATCACGCCCGGAAATACCGTGTCCGCCTTCTTTTTCCGATTCGGCAATGATTTTTCGTCGCCGTTTGGCGGTTAAGTGCTTGCGATCCTCTTCCGAAAGCCATCCGGGTATGTAACCGGTGTAGATTTCCATCTTGAGCAATTGCAGATTTTCATCACAATAAAGCCGGTATTTTTTTGGATCGCCGATCCACTCGAGCATGGTATCGGATTTAACGTTGAGCCTCGAGGAGATAATTACCCGGGCAAAATTGTGAAGCACTCGGGGCAAAAACCGTTCATCGATGTGCTTACCGAAGATATTGCGGTAAATTTCGACTTCCGTGGACAGGTCCATGATATAGGGGATATTGATGTATTCCACGCGGTCCAAAAAGGACTGAAAGCCCTGAATATTTTTTTCATCCTCGGGGTTCATCACGGCCAGCAGCAGGGAGTTCACATTTTCCTCGATGTCTTCCACCTTGTGAATCCCCTCGCTGATAATATTATGAAGCTCAATCAACCGTTCGGTATTGTGGGATTTGACGTCCATCAGGGCGTAAATGCCGTTATTGGTCTTGGCGTACTGGGAGAAGATGTATTTAGCCCGGTTGCTGTCCCGCAACAGGCTGTTGATCCGACGCTGCAGGATGGGATTGCTCATAATATTTTGCCGCAGGGGTTTGTCTCCCGGGTTAAACACGCTGATACCCTCTCCCAGGCGTCGATTGAAGCGGTAAGGTCGGGCATAAAGCATGCCGTAGACCTTTTGCGGACTTTTCAACCGATCCAGCAGGGCTTCATACAGCGAGCTGCAAATAGTGCACGGATTATCCCGGAAAACCCAGTCGTATTCTTTCTCGGTGGAAAGCTTCCACTTAAATTCGTCATTTTTAAACAGATCATCGAAAAATTCCCGGCGGCGATGCTTGGGAATCATCAAAAGCGGGTTGTCGTGACTCGGACAGGGAACCTCGATAAAGTCGTCAGCCAGGTAAGGGGCATAGTTGGCCGCCATGTATGCCTCGGAACCTCCACGACAATCCTGGGATTTGTCCCCCGGCTGCGTATTTTGCGGGTCCGGCAAGGGAGTGTCCAGCAGGCGGGATAATTTTTCCAGCACCGGATGGGCCTCGAGATCCCCGTAACCGCCCAGTATTTTACGGTCAAATCGCCATACGATTTCATAACGCTGGCCGGCATCGGTATTGGCATATTCTTCGAACTTCATCAGCAGGTTATTTAAAAAAGTGCTCTTGCCACAGCCCGGGGGGCCTTTAAAAATATAGATTTTGTTTTGCTGGGCGCTGCGCTTTAAGGCCTCCACCAGGCTGATCAGCCGGTTGGCAAAAAGACGATCCGCAAAAAAGGGATAGTCCGAGCCTTCGACGAACAGTTTGCTGCAGTCATAGTAGGCGAAATGGATGGATTCGGGATCATCGGGATATTCATCGATACCCTCTCCCACGTATGCCTTCATCATGTCGTGAAACACCTGGAAAACGTTTCGCACGACCACCGATGGACGGGAGACCAGCTCGGCGAGAAATTCTTCGAAAGCAATGGCCTTGCGCTGTTCCAATTCAGCCATGCTCTGGTTTAAATTTAGCATGGCTTTCTGGATGCTTTTCGCCCGTGTGCCGTCATCCGCATCGGGTGCTTTGACGGTCTTTGAAGCTCGTGTCTTTTTGATGGATTTCATCTTCTATGTGTTTTCCTTGGTCAGCTTGCGCTCTTTCATGGTGTAGACCACCCGCTGCCACTTTATTTCCCGGGGCGCGTGTTCTTCTTCGACTGGCATGGTCAGTCCGGGGATGGCAAGCCGTGTCTGGGCGGGTGCTGCCGGCACCACCTCACTGGTTTCCAGCTGAACAGGAGCCCCCCACAAATATTCAATGCCCAGCATGGTGTTACTGATAAATTCCTTTACCAGCGGTTTACCTTCAAAGCGATGCACCAGGTACAGCAGGCCGTCTTTGGACTTTTCCGTGTCGATTTCGATGCTCGGTGGATGGTAGAGCGTATCGAACAGCATTTTCCGGTATGCTTCGACGCTGCGACTTTTGACATAATACTCCCAGACGCCTTTATCCTGGTTTAACCGCCGGCCGGCGACAAACAGCTTGTGGCGGTTAATAAAATCCTGGTCGACAAAGGTGTTGATAAATAAAAAATCATTTAAATTTTCGCGAATCGAATACAGGAAATTTTTCCCCTGGCCGGTCTTGCGGTCAAATTGCTCCCGCTTTGTGCGATCCAGCATGCGTTTGAATTCAATCGAGTACTTGCCTTTGTCCGCCAGTTCTTCGATGAAAAAAAACAGCCGCATCCCGAGGGCGTATGGATTCAGCCCCACGCGGGGCATGGACGTCACGGCTGCATGGGTGCGGGCGAAATCGACCTCGTGCCCCTTGATGCGGTCATCTTGTAAAAAAAGTGTTTCGTGCCAATAACTGGCCCAGCCCTCGTTCATGATCTTGGTGCGGATCTGGGGCTGAAAAAACAAAGAGGTTTTGCGCACGACTTCGATGACAGGTTTCATCCACCGATTTTTCTCTTTGCTCAAAAACTCGGAATGCGCCAGCAGGTATTCCAGCACATCCAGCTTCCGCTCGGAAGTCTTTTCGAGATATTTTTTAAACAGGGCATCAAATTCAGGGTGCCGGCGGAAAATATCGGCAAAAAAGGTTTTTTCCCCCAGTTGCTTGCTTTGCTCCAGGCAGTCATTGTAGCGTTCAACTTCTTTTACATAGGCGCTGATCTTCTCGTTTTTAATCGACTGCAAAAAAACGTCAAAGTAAAAATCCAGCATTTTCGAGGCGTTTGTCCTTTGGGGATGATTTAAGCGCGCCAGTTCACCGTGATAATTGACCAGGTTGTCCAGGCCCCGGGAAAATTCAATAATATAATCCAGCCAGCGGCCTTTTTCCGATCTGAGTTTAGCGATCATGCGTTTGTCGGAAAGGGCCCGGCCGGTGAAATCATATTCCCAGGTCTGACGAAAATACAGATTGTTCTGAAAAAAATCGATATGCGCCAGAACATGATAAAATATCATCACGTTCATCCAGTCCGGATTGTTGTCATTGTAAAAGGAAATCGCCGGACGGGTGTTGATGACGGTTTCGTAAGGGTTGTTCGGGTATAGTTCGTAACGCCCTTTTTCTTTTAACACCTCCACATCGTGCACCCAGTAATCATACAGGGTGGGAATCATCACCTTGGGGGTCAGCTCCAGCAGATCCCGGTTGGTGACAATGTACTCCAGGGTTTCGTCGTCAAAGTGCAGCCCGGCCTTGCGGGCTCTTTGCTTGCAGCCTTCCATGATTTTCTTGGTATGCTGGCTGATCAGTTCCATAATTCAACCCTGGTTTTGCTGGTCGGCCCGTTGGACGGTTTTTTTTGCTTTTAAGTTGTCGCCAACCGCAGACGATCTCAACGGGAAAACCGGCCAACGGTTTACTCTGAAATCAGATGTTTGATCCCCTCTATCAGCCTCGGTTCGGTGGCGTCTTCCTTCATGACGTCCAGCCGCAGCAAGTCTTTTTTCTTTTCCAGTAGGTCGGATTTTTTCAGATACTTTTCAACTTCGGTGCTGCCGCTGGCGGCGCCCGCGTGTTCGGCAATCGTGATGCCCACCCGGTTGGCATAGGTCAGCATTTTTTTCAGCTGCGGGATGCTCTCCTTGCCGTCGGTGTCCCAGTCATCCCCGTCGGTGCCGTGAAAAATATAGATGTTGTAATCCCGGGCCAGGTTCTCCTTTTCCACGATCTGATTGACCAGTTTGTAGGCTGACGACACCTGGGTTCCCCCGGCCACCTTGGAGTTGTAATAGGTATAAAAATCCGGCACTTCGGAGGCTTCAGTGTCATGCAGGATAAAGCGCGTGTCGACCTGCATGGCATACTGATACAGCAGCCAGCTGTATATCATCACATGCTGGGACACCACCAGTGCCGTGGGCTGGCCGGCCATGGAGCCGGAATAATCCCGCAGGAAAAAAACCATGGCCTGAGATTCATAATCCTTTTCCCGCGACAGGATGCGATAGACCAGGTCCTGCGGAGATACCAGAAAGCCCGTGGCATCGATGTCGGTGATGTCGGGCAAATTGCCTAAGTGAATGTTGGTTTCGACAATTTTGCGCAGGGTCGCTTTTTTGTCGAGCAGTTGGCCGAAACCGCGGTTTTTATCCGTCAGATCATAGGTATAGCGGGTCAGTGAACGCTTCTTGCCCTTGTCTTTGAGGTTGGGCAATTCAAATTTTTCGGTGAGAATCTTGCCCAGGTCATAGGCGCTGGACTCCATTTCATGCTGGCCGCCTTCGCCTTGCCCGGGTCCGGTCCCGCCCTGCTGGT
>JAOZSC010000212.1 GCA_029939875.1 Desulfobacterales bacterium | reverse complement strand
CGTTTAAAAAAGGGACACCCCACGTCGATTATCTCCACCGCGTGGGAAATAGCCGTCATGGCTTCCCGGGATGTAATCACATCTTCAAGCCAGCCTGGCCGCAGTTCCGGTACCGATGACAAGAGCAGCCGGGTATAGGGATGATGGGGCGGGGCAATGACGGAATTCAGCGGTCCCTGTTCAACCACGCGGCCTGCGTATAGCACCACGATGGTATCTGCAAAGGAAGCCACGGTGGACAGGTCGTGACTGATGAACATGTAGGCAAGGTTGAGCTGTTTCTGGAGATTATTCAGCAGATCGATGACCGCGGCCCCCACCAGCGTGTCCAGCGAGGAGGTAACTTCGTCGCATAGGATGAGATCCGGTTCGGCTGCCAGCGCTCGGGCAAGATTTACACGTTGTTTTTGCCCTCCGGAAAGCTCTCCGGGATAGCGCGGAAGTAGATTGCTGGAAAGTTCCACCATTTCCAGAAGTTCATCCACCCGCTGTTTACGATGAGAAGATGAGAGGCCCATATAAAATTCCAGAGGGCGGCCGAGAATATCGCGGATACGCTGTCTGGGGTTAAGCGCCACATCCGGCATTTGAAAAACGATCTGGACCCGTTGCAGTTCCTTTTTTGAACGCATTTTTATTTCCGGATGCAGTGTATCCCCGGCGAGAAACATCTCTCCGGAGATGGGCGGCAGCAGCCCGGCGATAACCCGTGCCAGCGTACTTTTGCCACAGCCGGATTCCCCGATGACGCCTGTCACTGTTCCCGGGGGTACATCGATAGATACGTCCCGCAGGACTACCTTTTTTTTAATACGGCCATATCCGGCAGTAAGGTCTTTCACCCGGAGCAAAGGCTGGCCCGCTGACAGTTCTTCGGGTTTTTGCGAATCGGAAACAGACAGAGTTGTTTTCGGGACAGGGCGTACCGCCCTCATCAGCTTGAGAGTGTATGGGTGGGAAGGATGGCCCACAATCTGGCCGGTGGCGCCGTGTTCCTGGACTTCTCCGTCAAAAAGAACTAAAATACGATCTGCAACCTGGGCCACCACTGCCAGATCGTGTGTCACATAAATGGCAGCGGTGTTCTGCTGTCGAATGATTTCCTTGATTGCTGTAAGCACCTCGATCTGGGTGGTGACATCCAGCGCGGTGGTGGGCTCGTCCAACACCAGCAGGTTCGGATTGCAGGACAGGGCCATGGCCACCATCAGTCGCTGCAGTTGCCCGCCGCTGACCTGATGGGGATATTTCCGGCCCAGGGTTTCCGGATGGGGTAAATCGAGACGTCGATAAATCTCAACGGCACGGTCGCTGGCCTCCCGCCGCTTCATCAACCCGTGCAGAACCGGTGCTTCCGTGACCTGATAGTCGATGGTCATAGCCGGATTAAAAGCCGCCGCGGCACTCTGAGCCACATAGGCGGTGGAACGGCCCCGCAATTCTCTTTTTTCTTTATTGCTCAATTCCAGGATATTTTTATCGCCCATCAATATCCGGCCTTCTGAAATCCGGCAACCGGGCCGGGCATACCCAAGGGCGGCCAGGGAAATAGTGGTTTTGCCGGATCCCGATTCACCAATCAACGCCACCACTTCGCCCTGCCTGACATTTAGATCCACATCTTTGACGATGGGCATATAGTCATTTCCCGGCAGCCGACCTTCCACCCAGAGGTGTTCAATCCGAAGAATCTCTTCCATTTATATCATCTCCTCGGAAACATCCCGGTTGCTCAGGGCCAGGAAGGCATCCACGATAAGGTTGATACTAATAGTGAGAGAGCCGATGGCCGCCGCTGGAATCAAAGGCGCCAGGGACCCGTAAGTGAGTCCCATCAGGTTTTCCCTGACCATTGCACCCCAATCGGCCTGAGGCGGCTGGACACCAAGCCCCAGAAAGCTCAGGGCGCTGATGAACAGAATGGAGTAGGTATAACGCAGTCCGAATTCAGCCGCCAGCGGTGCAAGGGTGTTGGGAAATATCTCGCGTCGGATAATCCACCAGACGCTCTCTCCCCGGGCCCGGGCAACGTCGACATAATCCATCACTGAAATATCCATGCCCAGGGCCCGGGCGAGACGAAAAACGGGTGTGGCCTCAATAAGGCAGACCGTCAGGATCAGCACCGGCATGGAGGTGCCCAGAGAGGCAATTACGATCAAGGCCAGCATGATAGACGGAAACGCCATAATGGCATCGTTAATGCGGCTTAAAATCTGATCGACCCATTCGCCCGCGGCCGCGGCGGTAAAACCTAAAATAATGCCGCCTAAAAAAGCCAGCACGGTGGCTATAAATGCCAGTCCCATGGTCATGCGAGCCCCGAAGAGTAACCGTGAAAAGACATCGCGGCCGATAAAGTCACCTCCTAAAAGCCCGGTTTCTCCCATGGGGCTGAAACTGTCATAGCTGATCATTTCACCCTGATCGTAAGGTGACAGAGCAGGGCCGAAAAAGGCCACGAACAGCCACAGAAGCAGAATGCCGATGCCGACCCAGGCGGAGGTGCCCAATTCAAGGCGTCGACGACCGGTAATCGCCAGCCGTTCCGTGTCAAATCCATCATCCGCCCGATTGGGGCGGGGCTCATTTCGGGTTGTAACGCCAGGTTTATTCATTTGGGAATCCTCAGTCGGGGATTGCATAGAATGGAAAACAGATCCGCCAGCAGGTTCAAGCCAACGTAGGTACCACAAAAAAGCATCGCGCAAGCCTGAACCAGAGGAATGTCCCTGGTGGAGACGGCATCGACCATGAGTTTGGCAATGCCGGGATAGGCAAAGACCGTTTCCACAATTACAACCCCGCTGATCAGGTAGGCCAGGTTCAGCGCAACTACATTGAAAATTGGAGACAAGGCGTTTAGAAGGGCATGTTTCAGGACAATCTGGAGGCGCGGTACGCCTTTTAAAATAGCCATTTCTATATAAGAAGACGAGGTTACATTCAACACGGCGGTGCGGGTCATTCGGGTCATATGGGCCATGATGGAAGCCGTTAAAGTCATAATCGGCAAAGTCAGGTTGCGCAGCATTTTTAATAAACTTTGATCCGATGTAATATACGAAATTGCCGGTAACCAGTTCAGTATAACGGAAAAAATCAGCACCAGTAGAGAGGCAATGAAAAACTCCGGAACGGAGACCAGGGCAAGGGTGCCCGTGCTGATTCCCCGGTCCATGAGAGATCCGGGGAAAACAGCAGAAATCAGGCCCAGGAAAATCGCCAGGGGAACGGCCAGTGCCGCCGTCATTGTAGCCAGGATCAGGGTTTTCCCCAGTCGTTCATTGATCAGTTCGGTGACCTGGCGACCGGTAGCCAGGGATTCCCCCAAATTACCGGTTGCCAGATCCCCCAGCCATTCGATATAACGAATCAGGGCCGGTCGGTCGAGACCCAGTTCCTCTCGGATGGCCTTAAGTGCTTCCGGGGTGGCGCTCTGTCCCAGGATGGCCGTGGCTACATCCCCGGGCAGTACTTCGGTAGTGCCGAATACCATGAGTGAAACCACCCACATGGTCACCAGACCCAGCAACAACCGCCGGATGATTAATTTCGCCATAACGGTGTCCTTTACAAGATCAGCTCAGCCAGACGGTTTCATGAAACTTCAGGCCACCGAGACCGGAAAGCGGAACAGGTATTAAACCTTTGACTTTCTCGGAAATACCGTCGATTAAATTGCTGAAGGAGGGGATTATGGTACCGCCAGTATCATAAATCAACTGCTGCATATCGCAGTAGAGCGCTTTTCTTTTGGCATAATCTGTTTCAGACTGCGAGGCCACCAGTAGTTGATCGAATTTCTCGTTTTTCCACTGGCTTTCGTTCCAGGGCGCATCAGACTTGTTGCAGATACCCAGCATAATGCCGGAGGTCGGTTTGGCACTCCAGCCGGACATATGAAACGGAAATTTCATCCACACGGAACTCCAGTAGCCATCGGAAGGATCGCGTTTGATGTCGATTTTAAAGTCGGCCTTGAGGGCCGCCTGCTGGAGCATCAGGGCCATTTCAGTGGCGCCTACGCCACAGGCTTCGGCAGTGTGGAGCTCTATCTCCTTTACCCCGGATTTTTTCAGATGGTATTTGGCCTTGTCGAGATCATAAGGCCGGATGGGGATTGCATCGCAGTAGAAACGGTCGGAGGGCGGCACCACTGTGTCGTTTCCCATCTGGGCATAGCCCTTGTATACTGATTTGACAACCCTTTCGCGGTCGATCAGGTATTTAAGCCCCAGGCGTAGATCCAGATTGTCGGTGGGGGCACGGTCACACATCGTCACGAAATCTATGTACTGACCGGCGGGCGTTGACACCGCTTTAACGCCGGAAGTACTTTCAACCCGTTTGAGGGCTTTGGTGTCCAGCTCCAGGATCATGTGAACGTCGCCGGAAAGAAGGGCGTTAAGGCGGGCATTGCCGTCTGTGATGGCAAACCATTCAACCTCATCTACGTACGGCAGACCATTTTTAAAATAATTGGGGTTTCGGGTCGCCAGAGAGCGCATCCCGGGAACAAATTCCTTGAGATGAAACGGCCCGGTTCCCACCGGTTTGGTAAAATCGGTGTGACCTTCGGGTAGAATACAGGTATGATAATCGGCAAAAATGTTCACCAGGTCCATGTTGCCGTTTGCCAAAACAATTTTGACGGTATGCTTCCCATCTGCCTTGATTTCGGTAATATCCTTCAGGAGCGTTTTGGCTGATGACTTGGAATTTTCGGCGATAATGCGGGAAACAGTATAAACGACGTCGGCGGCCTCCAGTTTTTTGCCGTTGCTGAATTCCACATCTTTGCGAAGATTAAAGTACCACTCCTTGGCCCCCGGTTTGGTTTCCCATGATTCCGCCAGCTCCGGAATCGGTTCCAGCTTTTCGTTCACCCATACCAGGGGATTGTAAAGCTGCAGGTCGCGGCAGGCATCAATGCCCGCCTGTGCGGCGGCCGGATCAAGGGTGTCGTTGGGACTCTGGGCCGAATGCACCGCCACCAGGTGGCCGCCGTATTTAGGCGTTTCGGCCGCGGCACAACGAGGCGATGCCAGCAGACCATTGATGGCCGGGACAGATATACCCAATGCTATGAGTTGTTTCATAAATCCCCGGCGTGAAATTGTGCCTTTGGCCAGCTTGTCTACATACCGATCAATCTGGTTCATGGTTCCTCCTCATGTCTGACGACAGGTTAATGGTGTTTGGTTACAGATTGGAACTTTCTGCGGTTTCCAGTACACAGAAAAAAGCAATTCCCTTACAAAGAATTTAAAAAGTTTGAAAGAAAATAAATTTGTCAATTGTTGACAAATTGTCCGAAACGAATACGTTTATTTCAGAATCAATTTCGCTTGTCAAGTTTTTTTCACCCCCCTTTTAAAATATTCTCCAACTGCTCCTATTGAC
>JAOZSC010000211.1 GCA_029939875.1 Desulfobacterales bacterium | reverse complement strand
GCGAGGCAGCGAAAACAACGGGCCCGTGAGGGGGCAGATGAAATTCGGTTTGCCGATCGAGTTTCGGCCATTTTGGATAAATTAATTTAAATTTCATAAAGCTAACCCGGATAAAACGAAAAAATGGCCACTAAGGCACAAAGCAAAGCCGTCTGCTAAAATTTATCTTTGTGTTTTGGTGTCTTGGTGGCTAAAATATTCTACCGCGAAATGCACAAAAATAATTTATAGAAAACTAAACAATTGTTATTCGTTTACGGATCCAAGGGCACGGCTTCCACCAGATCCATGACCAGGACATACCGCGACAGGCCGGCGGCGGTCAATTCAATCCGCTTGGAAATACCCGGAAAATCGCCCGGTCGCAAACCCTTTACAGTGCGAATCACTCGCAGTTGCTGATCATATTGACGTATTTCCCAATTGCCGTCCACCCGGGTGATGACATCGACGATGTGTCCGTCGGGGTCGCGATACCGGCAGGTGGCCGAACCGTTTTTCAGTCGACCGGTTTCATCCGGCACTACGCCAGGCTTGAAAAATATCAGGCGGATATCTCTCACAAGCCCCCGGGCAAAATTTTCAGCATCAAAGGGGGCCACCGCCCGTTTGACGGTAACCCGGCCGTCATAAGCAGCATCGAAAAGCACCAGGCCCTCGATGGTCATGATGACACATCGCACGGTTTCGTCGACAGACGAAATGACGGTCAATCCCATGACAAACCCTTTGTGACCGCCCGGCAGGCTGGTTTCAATGGAATGCAGAAGTTGCCATTTCCCGCGGGGAAATACTGCTTCACATGCCTTCCGGATCTGGGGCTGGGCCGTATCGCCGGCCGGATACACCCGGGGCAGACCGCTGCAGGCAACCACAAGCAACAGGATACCGCTTAAAAGAGTTAAAAGAAAAAAGCGCTTCATTCATTTTTTCCGGAATACGGCATCATCCAGGGGTTGATTCAAAACCACGTTTAAAAACCGCAGGCGGGTAAAAGAATCCTGGCTTTCATAAATCATCACCGATTTGATCACTCCCGGCCGATCCGACAGGCTGATTTCAATACGCTGAATCAGTTTGGCAAAGGATTTATCCCGGGGAACGAGTATAATCCGGCGCCCGGCCGCCAGGGTGGTGATAAATGCGGGGTTCTCGTCAAAGCGCCCGCTCATCCAGGCGGTGATTTCCTGTACCACCATCTGCATGGACTGCAGGCTGGCGGTGGCATCTTCCACCAGTTTCCCGTCTTTTTCAACATAGCGTCTGGTTTTGCCGTCGTGCAAAAGCAAAATACTTCTTACCGGCTGACGGTATTCCCCCCGCAACGAGTCCGGGGCGCGAAAATACAAAACCCCTGTGGATACAAGCGGCCGGGATAAAATTTTCATGTGCTTTTCCTGCACGAATTCCCCTTTAACAGAGGTCACCCGACCGGCACCGGCCTTGAGCCCCTGCCAGCTGTCCGCCCACCCGAGACACATAAATGCCGCCATAAGCAAGGCGACACATAAAACAGGATGCACTTTGGGGACGTGTTTCATCGTGGATACTTCCAACAAGGGTTCAATGCTCAAATCAGGCGTTTGATGAATAGAAGTGGAGAGCCCCGGATCATGCTCGAGACGCCTTGCTCTCGAGCATTAGACGGGGTTCTGCAACCACTTCTAGAACATGCCGCCATTGACCGAGATGACCTGTCCGGTAACATAGGACGCATCATCAGAGCACAAAAAACGCACCACCCGCGCCACCTCCTGTGGCCGGCCGATGCGTGCCATGGGAATCAGGGCCTTGATATTTTCCACGGGGGCCTCCTTGATCATGTCCGTCTCGATAAGCCCCGGTGCGACCACATTGACCCGGATGCCCAGCCGGGCGACTTCGGATGCCACAGCGCGGCTGGCACCGATCAGCCCGGCTTTGGCCGCCGAGTAATTGGCCTGGCCCCGGTTGCCGATCAGCGCGGCCACCGAGGCGATGGAAACAATGGCTCCGCTTTTGCGGCGGATCATCTTTTCAAGCACGGGCTTGGTGACGTTATAAAATCCGCTCAGGCTGACATCGATGACCGCGTTCCAGTCTCTGCGGGGCATCATGATAAACAGGCCGTCGGCGGTAATGCCGGCATTGTTGACCAGCACATCAATGGCGGCATAATCTTTTGCAATCTCATCCACAGCCGCCAGGGATTCATCATAATTGGCGACATCAAAGCCCATGATGTTGCCGTCGGAGCCCTCCTGCCTGATCATTTCCAGGGTTTTTAGGGCTCCTTTTTCATCGGATCGGTAATTGATCACCACATGATAACCGCATTTTGCCAGTTCAACGCATATGGCCCGTCCGATACCCTTGCTGGCCCCGGTGACAAGGGCCACCCTGGCGTCACGTGATTGTTCCATCCGGTGCTATCCCCCTTTTGAATCGGTTTGAATGACCTGCAACTCGACCTCACCGACAACATCCGGCCCAATCCGGGCGGTTCCCTGAATGTGCCGGAAGTTTTCATATGCGAAGTGGTTTTCCGCCCGGGTGATAATCCGTTGGTTCAAAAAAAGCGCATCAACAAAAAAACGCGCCTGTTTGATCCCCACCAGCCATCCTTTTTTTTCCGAATCCCGGCCACGCTGTTGAATCCGGACCCAGCCATTGGAAACTCCGGCCGTCTGGGCCACCAGCTCGATCAGCACAAGGGGTCCCACGGCCTGTCCGTCAAAAAGAGGCCATTGATCGCTGACCGTCGCACGGGTGATCGCCATTTTATCATCGACTTCCAGGATCTCATCCACCAGCAACATGCGGTCGCGGTGGGGCAGAAGATCCTCCAGGCTGAGATTAAACTGCTTCATGGGCTGCCGTCCCGGGATCTTGCCGCGAAAGACCCCAAAAAAACATTGAATAATTAGCTCAATAATAATAAATTGAAATAGTACTATAAAATAGCAGGACTGTAAAGAAACGAGACTTTTGAAAATCAACTGCAACCGATGCATGGGATAAACGGAATGGAAAAATTAATCAAGGAACTTCAGAACAAAATTGTTGATGTTTTGAACCTGGTCGATGTTCAGCCGGATGATATAAAAGCCGATGACCCTTTGGTGGGGGGAAGTCTGGGAATCGATTCCATCGATGTCCTGGAAATGGTCATCATGATCGAAAAGGATTACAACATTCGAATCGATAACCGCGAACTGGGTGTCAAGGTGTTTGCCACCTTGAAAACCCTGGCCACCTATATCCATGAAAACTCTCCAGGGCTTCCCAATTGACCGGTGTACGGGTGTATATTTCATCCATGGGGGTGGTCAGCTGCCTGGGAAACGGCATCTTGCAGACAACCGAGACCCTTGAAAAAGGACGTACGGGCATCCGCCCCTTGACCCTTTTTTCAACGCCCTCCCAACCACCGCTGCCGGTGGGAGAATTTTCCGGCCTTTTTGAAAATAACCCGCTTCCGCGCACTCACCAACTGGCGCGACTGGCCGCCGACCAGGCCATGGCCGGGTGCGACACCGCACCGGATGCCGTCGTGCTGGGCGTTACCACCGGCGGCATGCTGAACACTGAAATCCAGTTAAAAAAAAAAGCCTGTGACCCGCAGCTGTTTCGCCGCCATGCTCCCGGCTCGGTGGCCGAAGACATTGCCCGTCGCTGCGGTTGCACCGGACCGGTGCTGACCGTTTCCACGGCCTGTTCTTCAGGAGCGGTGGCCATCAAAATTGCCCTGGAAATGCTGCGGACCGGCACGGCCGTACGGGTGCTGGCCGGAGGTGCCGACTGCCTTTGCCGGCTGACCTATTACGGTTTTCATTCGTTGCAGCTCATCGATCCGGCCGGGGCCCGGCCCCTGGATAAAAACCGTCGGGGAATGTCGGTGGCCGAGGGAGCGGCCATGCTACTGTTGACGGCAAACGACGGGCACGGGGCCGTCGCCCGGCTGCTGGGTGCCGGCCTGTCCTGTGACGCCCACCACCCTGTAAAACCACACCCCCACGGTAAGGGCGCCCTGGCAGCAATGCGGGCTGCCATTAACGATGCCGCCATTTCGGCGGGCGACATCGATTATATTAACCTGCACGGCACGGGGACCATAGACAATGATCTTGCCGAGGCCCGGGCCATCCGAACACTTTTCCCCCATCACCGGCCGCTGGTATCATCGATCAAGGGCGCCTGCGGACACAGCCTGGCCGCCGCCGGTGCCATTGATGCGGTCATCTCCGCTATCAGTGTCCACGAGCAGCTGGTACCCGCCAACACCGGCTGCCGCCGGCCGGACCCTGAGCTGAAGCTGGATCCGGTAATGCGGCCGTGCCGAAAACCGGTTAAGACCGTGCTTTCCAATTCTTTTGGATTCGGCGGCAACAACGCGGCGCTGATTATCGGTGCTGCCGATGCCAATCATCCGGGCAGTGCCAAAACAGCCGTAACCCCCCTGTCCATACAGGGATGCGCCTGTGTGACAGGAGCAGGCCACACCGGGCAAACCATGAAATATATCGCCACCGGAAAAACCTGCGGCGGAATACTGTCCTCAGAAAAAATCTCGGAAAACCTTGCCGCCCGGCAGGTCCGGCGTCTGAAACGCTTTTCCCGCCTGGCCTTATCACTGGCTCTGGCGGCAGTGGACAATGTGCCTGTTGCCCAGCGGCCAACGGCGGTGTTTCTGGGTACGGGCTGGGGAGCCCAGTCGGAAACCTTTGATTTTTTAACCCGCCTTTACGAAACCGATGAACAGTTTCCCAGTCCCACCGACTTTGTCGGTTCGGTTCACAACGCCGCCGCCGGCCAGGTGGCCTTGCAGTTTCGGGCCACAGGCGCCAACATCACCATGACCGGGGGGGATTATTCCTTTGAGCAAGCGCTGGTGGCTGCCGGGCTGCTGTCCGGTGACATTGACGGCAGCTTTCTTCTTATCGGCGCCGATGAAGGCCACCGGGTACTTTCCCGCCTGTTTGACCGTTCCGTAGCAGCCGACGCCTGCCTTTCAGACGGCGGAGGCGCCCTGCGTATCACGCGCGGGCCAGACCCCACCTGTATGTCGATCACGGCCCCGTTTTTTGAAAATGCGGCTGCCAACCCCGCGGTGGTTTCCGCCCTGGTTGAACGACTGGGAGGAGCCCACCGGATAAACGCCTCCTTTGGCGCCGTGCTGGCGGGAATCCCCGCGGCCGGGCGCCGTGAGGGACAGCGCCAGTTTAAAGATTTTCTGGCCCTGACGGGTTTCGGCAAACCCGTGATCGACTACCGCAAAATTACCGGGCAGTTCGCATCCGCCTCGGCGGTGGCGGCCGTGCTGGCCGTTAAATTCCTGGAAAACGGCAAAATCCCTACCGCGTCCGGAAACGGCGACACCGTCAAACTGAGCCCCGCAAAGATCCTGCTTTTGGGGCTGGGCGATTTTGTTACGGCCGTGGAAGTGGGC
>JAOZSC010000210.1 GCA_029939875.1 Desulfobacterales bacterium | reverse complement strand
GCCATCACCCCCACCAGCCCGATGGCCAGTTCCACAGCGCCACCGGCCGAATCGATCATCGCCTTGGAAAGAATTTCCATGGCCGTCGGCTGTCCGGCAGCAGGGAGAAAGAAAATCTGCTGCCAGCCGGCAAACAAAAAGGCAGTCAGCACCATCAGAGCGAAGATAAGATTCATGGGGTTTTTCCCGCCACCATCATGTTGTTCAGATACTCGGTGAGCATAAACTCGGAAACATCATAGGGCAGCGCCTCCAGCAGCATGTTGACCGTCGCCATACTCTCGGGCGGTTCGGTACCGGTGACGCCGGCCATTTGCGCCAACCTGAAAAATGTTTCTTCGTCAAAATCAAGAGAAAGTTTTTCAAGCTCTGCCTGCAGCCGGGCCATTTCCGGATCCACTTGCTGCTGTTTCATTTCTTTTATGGTGGCTTCAAAGGCCTCCAGAAAGGCTTCGGCCTGGGGCACGGTGGAGCGGTTCAACGAAATGTGCAGGTTGGACGGTGAATTTTCCCGGGCAAACTGGGGCTGCAGATACCATCCTTTTTTTTTCATCTCATCGGCCAGCCGGTAAACGTTAATCCTTTCATCGGTCGATGCCACGGCAAACATGCACATATTGGGTTTTCCCAGAACCCGCACGCCGTCGATGCGGCTGATGCCGTCAAGAAACTTTTGGGTCGCTGCCATCACCTCGCGGACGATTTCCATGTATCCCTCGTCACCCAGGTAGTTTAAAACCGCCCAGGCCGCGGCCATGGGGCCGCCGCTTTTGCTGCTCGTCACCGCCGGGTTGATGACGGTATAACCGGTCCACCGGGAACAGGCCCAGATCTGGTATTTTCTCAGTTCTTTGTTGGTGTATAAAATAATCGACGCGCCTTTGGCGGCATATCCGTACTTGTGCAGATCCACCGACAGCGACGTCACGCCGGGAACGGCCAGGTTGAAGTCCGGCACCTCATCGCCCAGTTTGCGCATGTAAGAAAGGTGGATGCCTCCTACACAGGCATCCACGTGGCACAGCAGATCTTTTTCTTTGGCCAAAGCGGCGATATCGGCAATCGGATCCACAACACCGTGCGCATAGCCGGGGGCCGATCCGATCAGCAATATCGTATTGTCGGTGATGGCGGCGCGCATGGCATCCACGTCCGCTTCGAAGGTGTCGTCACGGACCGCTGTTACCACCGGTTTGACTCCCAGGTAGTGACAGGCCTTGAAAAGCGAAGCGTGGGCGGTGATGGGCAAAACCAGTTCCGGTTGCTTAATATGGGCTTTGACGGCCCGGCAATAGTCCCGGGCGGTTTTGACGGCCAAAATCAGGCTTTCCGTACCGCCGGAAGTAAAATTGCCCACCGTCTGGTCATCGCCCCCCAACAGGCTGGCGGTCATGGCCACAACTTCGTTTTCCAGGCGCAACAGGCTCGGAAACGACAGCGGATCAAGGGCGTTTTCCGGCAGGTACATTGTATAGGCGTCGTTGAGAACATCATGAACTTTTTTTCCGGGATCATAGATATAACCAAAAACCCGGCCGGACTTCCAGTCCAGGTCGTCTCCCTTGTAGTTTTTGAGTGTTGTAAAAATTTCATCCTTCGATTTGCCTTGGGTTGGTATTTTCATCGTAAACCTCTCCTTTCATTTGGCGACGATGCCCAGTTTATCCAGGGTGTCAGTGGTGGGGATACCATTGGTGTTATAACCCCTGAGCTGATAGTAGCGGTCGAGCATTTTGTCCAGGGGAACCGTCTGCTGCCACGGATCATCCCCCCGGGCCTCGTTTAAGAATCGTTCCGGCAGGGTGTCATCCTTGCGGGATATGCCCTCGCGGGTGTTCATGTAACGCTCCAGGACATGGATGCGCTCCCCGGCTGCGAGAAATTCGCGGGTGGACATGCCGATTCCCGTAACCGCCGTAAAGAGCCTGGCATACAGGCTGAAATCCACCAGCCGGGTGGCCACACCGGGAAAATACTGCATCATTGCCGCCAGCAGCGGGTCTGGCGTATACTTGGTCAGCGGTGATTCCAGGGTGTAAGCAAACATGGTGAATTGGCAGGTCTGCAGGGAATTGACGCAGCAGGTAGCGCTTTCAAAAAGCCGGACAAATTCCGGTTTGGCCCGGGTCGTATCGGGATGCAGCAGGCCAAAATAAATCTCCAGGGCCAGCACATAGGCCGAAAGGTGACAGGCCCCCCGGTTGGCCACCGCGTAGGAAAGCCCCTGACCCCATGCTCCCCGGGGATCATAGGCGGCCATTTCCAGCCCCTTGATGTTGATGGCAAACTGCCGGCCGCCGTATTTTTCAGACAACCGGCGGGTGCCCCCGGCGAGCTCGTTTCCATGGTTGCGGCGCAGGGCGATGTCCATCAGTGTCTCGGCGATGCCCTCCGGGGTGCCGAACTTGAGATCCGTGGTCAGCAGTCCTTTTTCTCCGGCTTCCATCACGTAGGACAGGGTCGCTCCGGCCGAGATGGTGTCCATTCCCATGCGACCGCAGATATCGTTGAACTGCGTGATGCGCTCGGTGTCGAAAATGCCGAGATTGGTTCCCAGCAAGTGCAGACTCTCATATTCAGGGATGATGTGAAGGCTGCCGTCCGGGTAGGTCCCCCGGTGCCCGCACAAAATAGTGCAGGGTTTGCAGGTGGCGTGGGTGGTGTGATATTTTTCCTGCATGCGTTCGCCGGATATGTCCGCCGCCCGCGCATCGGAGCCCCGGCGAAAGTTTTCCACCGGCAAAAGACCAGCCCGGTTGCAGGGAATCGTATTGGCATTGGTTCCGTAATTCCGGTAAAGCTTGCCGGTGTACCGGTTGGCGTTCAGGTACCCGGTCGCTTTTTTGCAGACGGCTTTAAATTTTTCGGGTTCCTGAGCGACGATGGCCCAGGCGTTTCCGTGGGCAACGATGGCCTTGAGCTGTTTGGCGCCCATGACGGCCCCCATCCCCCCCCGACCGAGGAACCGATGGCCGCTGGCAATGTTGGCGAACAGGACCCGGTTTTCACCGGCAGGGCCGATGACCAGCGCGCCGTCCTTTTTGCCGAGACCGAGCATTTCCTGGGTTTCAACGGTGTCCCGGCCCCACAGACGGGAGGCATCCCGAAAGTGGACCCCGTGCTCGTCGATTTCCAGGTACACGGGCCGTGCGGACCGGCCGGTAACCAGCAGCCCGTCATACCCGGCGGTCTTAAACGCCATGCCGAATGGCCCGCCGCAGGAAGATGACAGCATAATGCCGGTCAGCGGCGATTTGGTCAGCGCTGCGAAGCGACCCGAACAGGGCGCTCCGGTGCCCAGCAATACCCCCATCATAAACGCCAGGTAATTGTCCTTTCCCAGCGGATCTATGCCGGGCTGGAGCCGTTCAAAAAGTAGTTTTAACCCCAGCCCCTTACCCCCGATGTATTGCCGGCGATCACTTTCGGAAACTTGAAATTCCCGCACCGTTTCCAGACCAAGATTCACCTCTAAAACACGATTGCCGGATCCCACGATTTGTTTCATTTTTACCTTCCTCGGTGACTTCTCAATAAGTTGCAACTGGCGCGCGTAATATGTATTTTGGCCTCGCTTAAGGTCATAGCAAACGCCGGGCTTTTTGAAAGCTTACCTTCTCCGGATTTTTCTCACAATAAACCATGAGGCACCCACAACAATCACGAGCCCCAGCAGCAGAGCGCCAAAGGCCAGCCAGGTCACCATCGAGCCTCCCTTGAGCAGGTGGTACGGGTTCCAGCTGGCTGCAACTATGTGTCTTCCCAGTGGGCCCCGATACCGCTCGGGGATCTCCGGCAGGCCGTCACCGTCGGTATCGGCAAAACTTTGCAGATAGGCGATAACGGCTTTCCATTCCTTCACTTCCTGGATGCCCGGCTGGTGTTTATCCGCATCCAGGCGCCGGGTCGTAAGATCGTCAACGGGATTGCCATTGCGATCCTTGGGAACGATGTTCAAAATATTCGAGGTGAAGCCCCCGATGATTTTTAAAAAGGTGGCGTTGTAAATATCGGCCGTGACCCGCACTAGGCTGTGGTTGGATGCCGAATAGTCCAGGGGCTGGTAGCCGGTTTGTTCATCGCCCAGCCAGATGTCGGTCACCCGGTCGAAAATCATGCGGTTCGGGTTATAGACAAACTTTGTCCCCGAGATCTGCAGAAAATAATCACTGCCCTTGAGCGGGTATATGCTGGTTAAAATTTCGAGGGTTTTTTTCATCTCCGACGGATAGACATAAAAGCTAATCAGCGGGTAACCCATGGTCTGCGCTTCATCAAAACCGATCCCCAGGGGTATGGCCCGGAAGGCATCGCAGACGGCAATGCGGCCGGTTTTGCCGACAACGATGGGATCGCGGATAACTCCGTTTGAAATGACGGCCACCGCCGTTTGGGTGGCGGGGTCTGCGGGGTCATAATCCGTTTGATTGGCATACCAGCGCATGGCATCGGCGATAAGATTTCCCAGGTTGGATTCGACGGTTTCGATGGTCAGATCAAAACCGGTTTCCGCCACGGCCTTGTGAAAAGCAAGATCGTCGGCTGCCAGCACCTGCCGGTTGATATCATCTTCAAAGGCTTCAATGGTCCGCGACATTTCGGCATCCCCGGCAATGGTATCATCGATGTCCACCAGCCGGTAATCTTTTAAGGCCACCCGCCCGCCATCTATAACGATATCCATCACCCCCAGCTGCTTGCCGTATTCCCAGGCCTGGACGATGATGGTGCCGTTGACCTGCAGTGCCCGGTCCAGTTTCGTGTGGGTGTGGCCGCTGATGATGATGTCGATGCCGTTGACTTGCCGGGCCATAATTTCATCTTCCGAGTGTTTGGTATCCGGTGACAGTCCGCTGTGGGACAGGCAAATCACCAGATCGACATGTTCGCTGTCACGTAGAATCTTCACCATCTTGCGGGCGGTTTCGATCGGATCGGCAAAGGTGACCGGTGAAGCAAATGGGGCTACTTCAGCAGCGTCTTTTCCCAGCAGTCCGAAGATGCCGATACGAATATTGCCTTTTTTCAGCACCCGGTAGGGGCGAACGACTCCGGAGGAAAAAAGTTTTTCCAGGGCATCGTCGCCGGGGTCGTCCGGGTTGAAAACGGCATTGGCAAGCACCAGCGGCGGAAGCTGCCCGTAACGCCGGGCGCTGGTCAAAATTCGCGCCAGCCCCCCGGGTTTCAGGTCAAACTCGTGATTGCCCAGCGTCACGGCATCATATCCCATCATGTGCAGAAGCTTCAACTCGAAGGCCCGCTGCCGGCTGAGCAGATGAAACAGGGAGCCCATGAGAAAATCACCGGCATCCACCACCAGCACCGGGTTGCTGCGGTTGCCCCGCACCTGCTTGATGACTGTCGCAATGCGCGCCCAGCCGCCAATGGTTTCATCATCACCGGTGACAAGGGGGGTATAATCGATATTGGGCGCAGCCCCTAAAAAATGGGAATGCAT
>JAOZSC010000209.1:3343-5478 GCA_029939875.1 Desulfobacterales bacterium | reverse complement strand
AAATAAATTCGCAAATTTTTAGTGTTGAGGCGCCTGCCTGGCAAGGCGCGAAAGCGCAGGAATATCTGGTATATTCCGAGCTTTCGCAACGCCGCCAGGCGGGATGCATCGGCGCTTAAAATGTGAAGTTATTTTTTCGCGAGCCCTAAACGAAAGCGGTGGTGCCTGCCGGCAGACGCGGGCGGTTGAGCAGCCCTGTCAGAGCCTGTCTGCAATGTTCACCGTATGTATCATGGGGCTGAATTATTTTCAAGCCGCCACCAGGCTGCCCGTTTGATCTGCAGCCGCTGGCGATTTTTTTACGGAGACACCAATTGTTCCCTGTATTGACTGCCCGGCTAAAATAGATCTTGACTTAGGAACCATTCTTATTAATATGCAATTGAATTTATCGAAGCGGCAACCTGACGGAATCGATAACCTCAGACAGGGAAAGGAGGCCGTGGGGTTTTCATTACTTAGCGAACAATTCGAGTGTTGGGAAACAGGAAAAAAGGCTGAAGGAGAGCAATGTTTTTTTTACCATAGGCTAAAGGAGGAGAACATGTTGAATAAGCGAGTGACAGCAATCGTTTTTTTCAGCCTGGTGCTGGCAGCCCCGGCGTTTTTCGGGGGTCCGGCCATGGCCCAGGATGTCAAGGTGGACGCGGCGGTGCTGGAAAAACTTCAAAAAACCATTGAGCAGCAGCAGCAGCAGTTGGAATCGATGCAACAACAGTTGAACCAGTTGAAACAAACCGCCACCGACGCGCAAAGCCAGGCCAGCGAAGCCAAGGCCACGGCCGATGAAGCGGCTGGTGCGGCCAAACACGCCACGGAGGCGGTCCAGCCCGTGGCCAAGACGGTTTCTTCGGGTCAGCCGCGGGTCAAACTTGCCATCTCCGGGCAGGTCAACCGGGCGGTGAACGTCATCGATGACGGCAAGAACACCACGGCCTATTTCGTGGACAACGACGCCAGCAACACCCGGGTGCGCTTCGTGGGCACCGCCCGGGCCACCGATGACCTGACCATCGGCTCCCGGCTTGAAGTCGCGATGACGTCCAATGAATCCGGCGATGTCAACCAGGATAACGAAAATTCCAGTGATTTTTTCAATGTGCGCTGGGCGGACCTGTCTTTGGCCAGCAGGCGTTTCGGCAAACTTTACCTCGGCAAAGGAGATACGGCCTCCAACAATGCGGCCGAATTAGACCTGTCCAAAACCGACGTGGTTCAATACGCCAGCATTGCCGACATTGCCGCCGGGATGTTGTTCCGGGAAAACCGGGACGATAAACTGACCAGCATCTCGATTTCCGATGCGTTCAAGGATCTTGACGGGCTCAGCCGCAAGAACCGGGTGCGCTATGACACGCCCACATTCTGGAATTTTCACCTCCAGGGGGGGGTGGTCAGCGATCAGCGCTGGGATGCGTCCCTGTGGTGGGGGGGGCAGGCCCTGGGCGTCAAGGCGGTGGCTGCGGTGGCGCTTTCCGATCCCAACAAGGACAACACCGACCTGATTATCGACGGTTCGTTTTCAGCCCTGCACGAGGCGACCGGGCTGAACCTGACCCTGTCTGCCGGTCAGGAGGGACGGGATGGCCAGGGCGATGCCGGCAACTATTACATCAAGGGCGGCTGGCTGACGCGATTTTTTTCCGTCGGTCAAACCGCCTTCGGCCTCGACTACACCCGTTCGGTGAACCTGCCCACCGGCAGGGATGACGGCTATTCGGTGGGCACAGCGGTGGTCCAGCAATTTGAAAAATACGGCACCGAGGCCTACCTGCAGTACCGCGTGTACTCGCTTTCACGGGGGGCTGCATCCAGTGTAAACAACATGAACGTGGGAACCATCGGTGCACGGGTCAAGTTCTGATGGCTATTTCCGGTATCCGGAGACAAAAAGGCTGGTGGTGGGTGCTGTTTCTGGCCGTGCTGCTCGTGATGACAGGATGTGCGGATATAAAGCCCTACCAGCCGCCCAACCACCGGGAGGAGGGGCCGCAGGGTGGGATTTTTACCGGCCCCGAGGGTGAGTGGGTGATCTATCGATCCGACGAGCCGGCGCCGGACGGTGAGAAAAAGAAAGACCCGGATCAGGCCACGGACGGCCAGGAGAAAAAAAAGCCGGATGCGACACCGGACAG
>JAOZSC010000209.1:0-3243 GCA_029939875.1 Desulfobacterales bacterium | reverse complement strand
GAGCAAGCAGGCGGATGGGCCAATGCAGCGCAACCGATTGGCACCAATTTTCCCGTTATGCCGAGGCAGCGTTTTTGTTCTTTACCTGAAAGCGGCCCCATGGCCTGCAGCCGCAAACTTGTCGCCATCGGCGCCCTTTTCATCTAAGTCACATTCCTTGGTTGAAAATTCTTAAAAAAGGTGTATTTTTTGTGTTGCGGACCTGTTGCTTTTAAGGTGTTGGGATAACCTTATAAAACGAGACCTTTGCAAGGGTCTCAAAATGTTCGCCAATGCAAACAGCCGCCACCGGCTTCCCGGCGGCAGGTTGTTGTCGGCTTTGATAGCGAGCCATCGCGCTTTTTGGCGGTCAGACACTTGTTACAGCACAGGAGATTTTAAATGGGGGGAAAAGGCAAATTTTTGGTTACCAAAGAGGGTCGTTTCGATCTGGGCACCCACATGTGGGATGATCAGCTGTTTTCCGATATCCTGATCCGGGACAACCCCATTGACACGGATCAGGCCATGGGCATCAGCCGGTCCCTGCGGGCGGAAATCACCCGCATGGAGTTTCAGACCATCACCATGGCATTTATCGAAAAGATGATTGAGGCCAAACTGATGGAATACGGCCTGACCAAGCCTTCGCCGATACGGCTGGACCAGTCCATATTCATGCGAAACGGGCTGGCCCTTTCGGAAAATGCCAGACGGGTTCTAAACCGCAGATACCTGAAAAAAGACAGCCGCGGCAAAATCGTTGAAACTCCCGAGCAGATGTATAAGCGTGTGGCCCGCCACATTGCCAAAGCTGAAAAAAAATATGGCGGCGATGAACAGCAGATAAAAAAAATGCAGGAAATTTTTTATCGGCTGATGACTGAGTTTAAATTTTTGCCCAACTCGCCCACCCTGATGAATGCCGGCCGCCGGCTGGGACAGCTGGCAGCCTGTTTTGTCCTGCCGGTGGAAGACAGCATGGAAGGGATTTTTGGTGCCCTGAGAAATGCCGCTCTGATTCATAAATCCGGCGGCGGCACCGGTTTTGCTTTCTCTCGCCTGCGGCCGCAAAACTCCATGGTGGGCACCACCGGCGGCGTGGCCTCGGGGCCGGTCTCATTTATGAAAATTTTCAATACCGCCACCGAACAGGTAAAGCAGGGCGGTACCCGCCGCGGAGCCAACATGGCCATCCTGCGGGTGGACCATCCGGATATCATGGAGTTTATTTACAGTAAAAAAAACAACCGGGAACTGAACAACTTCAATATTTCAGTCGGGGTGACCGACGCATTCATGAAAGCCGCCGCCGAGGGGAGTGAATACGACCTGATAGATCCTCGCAGTCAAGAAGCGGTCGGCCATCTGGATGCCGCGCGCGTCTATGAAACGCTGGTAACCCAGGCATGGGAAAACGGTGATCCGGGAATTATCTTCCTGGATCGGATCAATCGTGACAACCCCACCCCCGGCCTCGGCGCCATCGAGAGCACCAACCCCTGCGGCGAACAGCCCCTGCTGCCCATGGAGGCCTGTAACCTGGGCTCGGTGAACCTGGCCAAGTTTGTGGCCGAAACCCAGCAGGATCCGGTCATCGATTACGAAGGGCTCAAAGACGTGGTCAAAATGTCGGTCCGGTTTCTTGACAACACCATTGACATGTCCCGCTACCCGCTGCCGGAAATCACCGCCATGGTGCGCGGCAACCGTAAAATCGGGCTGGGGGTGATGGGGTTTGCAGATATGCTCTATCAATTAAAAATACCCTACAATTCCGAAGAGGCCCTGGAACTGGCCGAGACCGCCATGCAATTCGTCCAGCAAAGCGCCCACGAAGCATCCCGCGAGCTGGCCGAGGAAAGGGGTGTTTTTAAAAATTATGAACACAGCATTTTCAAAGACCAGGGCGTGCAGTATCGCAATGCAACGACGACGACCATCGCTCCCACCGGAACGCTGAGTATTCTTGCTGACTGTTCCAGCGGCATCGAGCCCTTGTTCGCGTTGAGTTTTGTGCGTACCGTGATGGACAACGACCAGTTGCTGGAGATAAACCCCTATTTTGCAAAAGTGGCCAGGGAAATGGGTTTTTACAGTCCGGAGCTGATGGATACCATCGCCAGAAAGGGCAGTATCGGGGAGCTGGAGGAAATACCTGAAGATGTGCGCAAGGTGTTCGTAACCGCCCACGATATATCTCCAGAATGGCATATACGCATGCAGGCCGCTTTTCAAAAACATACCGACAACGCGGTTTCCAAAACAGTCAACCTGCCCCACGACGCCACCGTGGGAGATGTCCGCAAAGTATATGACTTGGCTTACGAACTGGACTGCAAAGGGGTGACCATTTACCGTGACGGCAGCAAAGAAAACCAGGTCCTGTCGCTGGCGCGAAAAGAGGAAAAACAGGACGGGTTTTTAATCGCTGTCAAGAAACGTCCGGTGACCTTGCCGGGGTTTACCACCAAAATTAAAACCGGTTACGGTTACCTGTATGTGACCGTTACCGAATATGACGGGCAGCCGTTTGAAGTGTTTGCCACCATCGGCAAGTCCGGCCGTTCGACCACCGCCAAGACAGAGGCCATCGGGCGGCTGGTCTCCCTAGCCCTGAGAAGCGGGGTGAAGGTGGACAAGGTCGTAAACCAGCTCAAGGGAATTGGTGGCGAAAATCCTATTTTCCAGGACGGCGGCCTGGTGCTGTCGATTCCGGATGCCATCTCGCGGGTACTGGAAAGACGATACATGTCCGGGGAGAATGCCGTCAAGAGCCATAAAACCGAATACAGCCTGATGGGGGAAAAATGCCCGGAGTGCGGCCAGACCGTCAGTTTTGAAGAGGGTTGTATGATGTGTCATTTCTGTGGCTTCAACAAATGCGGCTAAAACTGGTTTAAAATCAGTTTAACCACCTGAAGTGAAATCGCGCTATCCCGCAGGATTTGTCGCACAGGGTTGCAGTCAGTGTTTGGTCCGGAGCCGCTCCACGGCCATTGAAATTAGAAACCCGGCGGCGGCCACTAAAATGATGGTGGCTCCCGATGTCAGGTCCAACCAGTAGGCCAGGCCCAACCCTGCGGTGGTAAACAGGCAGCTGAGAATGGTTGACAGCGCCATCATGGCGGCCAGGGAGCGGGTATATTTTTCGGCAATGTAAGGGGGGATGGTCAGCAGCGCGATGACCAGGATTAATCCCACCACCCGGATGATGATGACCACCGACAGGGCGATCATGCCCAGCAGCAGAAAATAAAGCCA
>JAOZSC010000208.1 GCA_029939875.1 Desulfobacterales bacterium | reverse complement strand
CCGTTTATTGCATAAATCCAGAATATGATATCCAAAGCGATTATCGTCTCAATTTTTTAAGAGAATTAGGGGTTAAGGTTGATTATATTTACAATGCATTTGATCAACAACTGGGCTGGCGGCATCGGATCATACACTTTCTTTTTCTGCGGTGTCTTTATATTCGAAAAGTGTCTAATCGTGGTGACCCACAACAGCTCTCATTCTGGTCAAAGGCTTTTAGTCGGCGCGCTAAAAAAACCGGTTATTGGCTATACGACATAATGCGCAGCAAGTTTTACGACACAAACAGCGTTCAAAAATTTCTCGAGCAATCTCAAGCAAAAGTGCTATGCTTCGATTGGGTAAGGCCCCGTAAGTATATTGTTGAATCGCTTCTGAGAGCAGCTAAAGCTATGTCTATACCCACGGTGGCACTGCCTCATGGCGTCTTCTTGTATACTAACGATTTCGTTAAGACAGGATCGAAGAAAGAGGGACAATTCGATAGATATAACCACTTTGACTATGTAATTGTACAAAACAGATTATTCAAAGAAACTATTTCAAAATCCGGAGTAACTGAAGAAAAAATATTTGTGCTTGGAAGTGCCAGATACTGCAAAGAGTGGATGGCACAAAACAATAAGATATTGCCGCGAAAGATCAAATCGACAGATGACGATTCCGGGAAGCTAAAAGTAGTTTTTATGACGACAAGGCCTCATTACCGGATCGAGGTGGAAAGAATGGTTAAGACATTTAATCTGTTAGCCAATCTTGACGGCATTGAGGTGATGATCAAGCCCCATACCCGGACAGGCCATGAGGCGGCCATGTATGCAAATTTACCTCTTGCCAATGTTGCCGACGTATCATCCGTGGAACTATGTGAATGGGCCGATGTGACACTGGTTATCGCGTCCAGCATCATTATTGAAACACTCATCAGGCGCAAACCTGTTCTCTATTTACAATATCTTCATAAAAATACAACTGAGTATGAAAAAATGGGGGCCTGTTGGATAATACATAGTGAAACGGAATTGAAGAAGGCCCTTTTATCATTGAAAGACGGACAAAAAGATATGCCGTATACCGACAAAGATGTCGATCGCTGGCTTACTGAAATTATTTATGGCGGCCACCGTGAAAGAAATGTATTGCAGGACTACGAACAGTTTATTGTGGATTGTGTGGTTTGAACGAAGCTGCGACTACCCACCACGTTACCATATCTGACGACACTGAAGATCATATCATTTATGATACCTGAATTTTTAATCACACGCCCCTTTCAGTTGATGTTGAAAAATGAATCACCCGATGTGCAGTTGCAATTCGCGTGCAAGCTTCAGGCATTTGATGCGCAACTGACAATGAATTTTTTGTATTCCTCCAGCACATCACTGCTGGCGGCACCGCCATGCACAATTTCTGAAATGAATCTGACGATATTCTTCTCTTCATACGGTACCTGTGTTTTGTCAGTATGCAAAGACAATAAAGCACCCTTTAATTCAGCCTCATTGTGTATTATCCAACAGGCACCCATTTCTTCGGGCAGTGTCGTGTTTGCATGCAAATACTTGAGGTAAAGCGCAGGCTTGCCTCTCATCAGCGCTTCGGTAATGACGCTTGAACCCACGACCAGCATGACATCGGCCCACTCGCACAATTCCGCAGTAAGAACGTGAGAGACATTCGGCAACTGAATATTTTCAAATATATCCCTACTGCCACCAATTCGAGTATGCGGCTTTATGCAGGCTTCAATTTCATCCAGATCGGCCAATATGCCAAATGTATTTATCATCCTTGCTACATCCATGCTGCATTGCGGTTTGGACGACATGAGAACAACTTTTAATTTCTCCGAACTGCTGCCATTGTTATCCATTACTTTGGGCACAATTTTATTATTTTGTTCCAGCCATTCACTGCAGTATCTGGCGCTGCCGAGCACGGTAATTTTTTCACCGGCAACTCCGGATTTAATGAGAATCTCTTTTCGTAGCTGATTGGGTGCAATAATATAGTCGAAGCGGTTGAATTTGGTAAACCGCCGTGTATCCGTCGATTTAGGCTTCGTGACTTCATTTGTATATAATTGAATACCATGCGGCAGTGCCACGGTCGGCACCGACATTTCTTTTGCGGCCTTCAAAAAAGCATCAACAACGTAAAGCCTTGGCATGACGTAATCAAAGCAGACAACCCTCGCCGCGGTTTGCTTTAAAATAGATCGTGCCCACCCGGTATGATAATACATTTTGCGCATAAGTTTATAGGCAAGTTTGCCTGCAATCATAGCCGGTTGTTCGAACACTTTAGACGAAATGTACGCAGGCCCGCGATTGTTGGCCCGAACACTTGCCTGGATGCCGACGCTTTTATTCATCAACCACTGCAGGAATTTATAAAACGGATCGCCTTGCCGATAGGCCGTGTAAAGATAATCAACCACAACCCCCTTTTTTTTTATAAACTCAAGGCGATAATCGTTGGCAATATCGTAGCGCGGGTTCATACAATACACCGCCACCGGATAACCATCTGTTTTCATCTTCCAGGCGACCGGCGTGATGTGGTCTATGTCGTTAAAATGCCTTACTAAAAACAGATACATATTTGTTATCTTCTTGGACTTTTATCTTTATCGGGTATTTAGCAAGCGTATTCAACGCCATAGTCCCGGTAGCCCGCCTTTCAAACTTTTACTCAATAGGTCTGGAATCGTACGTATCCGGACTGTATCAAAATAGCACGATCAAACAGGGTGATATTTATCACAAGAACCGGCCAAAGTGCAAGCCAAATGAAGGAGGAACATGGAACACTTTGGACAACGATGACGGAGTAACCAGGTGAACATCGGAAGGCCCCAACGGTTCAGGGTGAAACATTGCGGATCGGAGCAATAGTGGCTGAGTATGGCCAGCCAACGTAAAAGGTGGTGGCCAAAAGACGCCGATGCGAGGGATGGGAACCGGTAGGACCGCAAAGGTTTAGCGATGAAACGGCTAATTTCCGCTGAGCGAAGGTTCCCACGGTTAATCACCCGTGAAAGGAGAAACATCAGCACTATGCAAAGAGTGGATTTCGATGGCAACTGACCTAAAACGGATAGGACAAAGAGCCTGCAAGCAGCCGGATGTGGTGTTCACGTCGCTGTATCATCATATAACGGATGTGGACAACTTGCGGGCATGCTATCTGAACGATTACCCGAAGAGCCGGATGTATGGGAAATCCGCTTGCTCGGTTCTGTGAGGGGCTTGGTGGCAACAAAAATGGAAGCTGCCTGGCCTACTCGACAACATTGAACGTCCAACGCCAAATGAGAAAAACAATACCGAACATTGAATGACTATTTCCTTTTTTTCAGTCAACATTCGATGTTGGACGTTCATTTGTCCAATTTTCAACGTTCGTCTTGTTCGTTGGTCAGGCGCTGATTTTAAAGAGTTTATGAGAAACCTGTTCCAGCTGCAGCTTCCCATCGTCGCCGAGGATCTGCAGGAATCGAGACAGGCGGGCATCCAATTGCTGCGGAGAAATTTTTGGATAGCGATGACGCTGAAATTTACGTGATTTGGGTGAATCGGGAAGGTATGATTTAAAACCTTGCCGCAGGCGGCGCTGTGTTGCCTTAAGACGCCCCTTCACCCGATCCGGCAAAGTCGGTCCCGGTGATCGGGAGAACACATCCGCGATTTTTAGCAAAACATCAACAATTCGCTCACAGGCCAATGGCCCGTTTTGGGCCGCCAGGTGACGATCCAGCAGCGCTTTTGTTTCATCATCGTCCACAATGCCGCGCTGGCCGGCAAGAATGTCCTGCAGTATTTTTCTGAGTTGATCAAAATCGAAACTCTGGTGGCTCAGGCGGTTGGGCAGCCTGTAAAAACCGTCATCATAGTAATCGTTGACCGTCGCCCGAAATGAAATGGCGGGCACACACATGGCATAGGCTTCTACCCCCGTGGTGCAGCCGTTATGAATGAGGGTTCGGGTGGCCATTAACCAGGGGACGACATTGCCCTCATTGGTGACTTTGACTCGCTGACATCTTGCGGCGATACTGTGATAAATTTCATGATTTTCGGTAGGATGGGGTCTGACGACGATCGTATAGCCCGGAAATGATGCATCCAGGGCCGGGATAAGCTCCTTAAAGTCTTCAAGAATGGCCTGTTTGTGATCCCGGAATCCTTCGGCATACTCACGGGTCATCCCCCGGGCAGCCTGTCCGAACTGGGGCTCTTCTCCCGGTTTATTGGGAGGTTGAAACAGATTTTGAGACGGATAAAATGCGTTGACATGATTGAAATTGGTATTGATGAGGATGAACTCACCATAAGTGCTGCGGATCTGTTCAGCTTCCTTTTGGTAGAATGTCCGAATTTCAGGTCGCAACAAATCCCCCCTGGGATTGCCGGTGACATGAATCGGCATGCCAGCTGGCAGGTGGGGATACTGCCGCCACAGCTCGGCATTGTCCTCACCCCAGGCAAACAGATGCGATACATGCTCCATTCCCACGGGCGAAAGACGGCGCGAGAAATAGGTCTCCGCCGGTAGGTGCACCAGCGCTTCTTCATCCCAGGCCACGATTTCATGGCCGAGTTGACGCGAAATCGGGAAGAATTTGCGTTTGCCGATCCTCAGCGACTTGGACAGAAATATGCTGCGCGGAAAAGATGCAATGCGGGATTCCAATTCCCGTTTGTCCCCAATGATGGATGGCAGCTCTCGTTGGGCCGCAACGCAGGCCAGTAGTAGCTTGGCATCCAGTTCGCGTACCTGGTTTTCCACCGGAATCAGCAAAAGGGGGGGGCTTGACGTCATGCGGTTAATCCTGGATTGTGCGATAAGCGCACAATCGTCCATGGTTTATTGTTTGTCGTCTGTGGTAAGGTTAAGCATTGTAAGCATTGCTGATCGAATTTATCTTGCCGTGATCCGCAAGAATATAAGAATCAGGCCTTATTCCGTTTGATAGGCAACGGACAACGGGCAATGGACAACGAACCAATTGAGTTTTATTCAATTGGGTTCATATCACAGGATTTAACCGCATTGCAAACAAATCCCATCCGGGGATTCAGGAGCAGCGCTGGCGAATCGTTGTCCGATTGACACTTCGAAGCCTGAAACGGCTCCCGAACCGGGAAAACCTGGTGATTTGTCCATGGCGCTTTAAAATGCCAAAACCCTTGACAAAATTGAAGTCAAAAGATAGATAATGGCGCATTGTCGGCAAGCCCACGTGCGCTGTCAACAATCATTTGATGTAATTTGAGGGGGGAAAGACCATTGAAGATTTTCGACATCTCGGTGCCGGTCAGCCCCGGGATGCCGGTGTGGCCGGGCGACCCTCCAATTGAGCTGGAACGTTATCGCTCTATTTCAGCGGGAGACGACTGCAACGTTTCGCGGATTTGCTGCAGTGTACACTCCGGCACCCATGTGGATGCCCCCGGGCACTTTATCGACA
>JAOZSC010000207.1 GCA_029939875.1 Desulfobacterales bacterium | reverse complement strand
TTTGTTTATTTCGGATGGCGGGATAATTTTTAAATCGCCGGAAAGCTTGAAATCTTCAAGGGGATCCGTATCGATGGTGGGCTCACCCGAACCAATATATGTCAGGGGGCCGGTTTTGAAAACGATTACCGCCAGGTTGGCATAGGCAAAGGCCCGGTTAAAAAATAAAAATTGCCTGGTAAACAAACCGTATCCCTGCAATATGAAACCATGTTTATCCAGTTTGAGTCGGGTGGGACCCTTAAAGCTTTTGATGATGATGATGACGTTCACATTGTATTTACCGGCGACAGATTCCAGGGCAGCGGCGGCTTGCGGAACCACCGCACCCGGTCCGGATACCCGGTCAATTACGATGGGAATCGGGTTTTCGCCAGTGATAGGGATCACTTTATAGCGCGGGTCATGTTGCAGTCCTTGGGTCAATTCCTCTTGCATATTACCCGGGATATCCCAGTCGACGTTCACGGTTTTGGTGAAGTTGCGGATCCTGGCCTCGGAAAAATTCTGGTGGGTAGCGTAGGGTTCCAGCTGGTTAACAATACCCACCCGGGTGCCGGCTGGAAATTGAAACCGGGGTGGCGGCTGGGTTGTCGCACAGCCGGATACGGCCGCCAGTGCTGTTAAAAGCAGAAAAATCCTTTGAATCGCTATATTTTTTTTTACCATCGCGTTTTCCCTTGTTATCAATTGAACCGCTGCCAGCAGCATTAAAAAATATACTGGATTGCAGTGGGCTTATAAAAGCGGGGCAAACAGCTGGGCGGCATTTTCGCAAAAGCGCTCCCAGCCCGTTCGGCTGCGCCAGGACTGAAGATCCATCGCTTGTGCGTCAGCGGCGTATTGCAACTGCAATGTCCGCAGTCGATCGCCGAAATCCGAATCAAAGATGCAAAGGGTGACCTCAAAATCCAGCCAGAAGCTGCGCATGTCCAGGTTAACCGTTCCGAACAGCGCCAGCTGACCGTCCACGGTGATGCTTTTGGTGTGCAGCAGCCCCCCCTGGAAACGCAAAATTTTTACACCTGCTGCCAGCAGGTCGTCGAAATACGACCGGCAGGCGTAACGGACCAGCACCGAATCAATTTTTTCCGGTAAAATAATGGTCACCTTCACCCCTTGCTGGGCCGCCGAAAGCAGTGCCGTCTGCACGGCTTCATCGGGGACGAAATACGGGGTGGTCATAATTAGCTCGCGGCGGGCGGCGTATACGGTTGTCAACAGCAGGCGATGGATGGCATCGTTTTCATAACCGGGTCCCGAAGGCACCACCTGCACCACCGCTGTTCCGGAACGGGACGGCGTTTTGAGACTGCTGGAATGTTCCAGGGTCTCGATACCGGCGCCGGTTTCAATTTCCCAGTCCCATAAAAAAATAACACGCAGCACTTCGACGGCCGGTCCTTCAATGCGAACCATGGCATCGATCCATTGACCCACGTCGGCTTCCTGTTTGAAAAACCGCGGATCCACCAGGTTGAGGCTGCCGGTATAGGCGACCTTACCGTCGATGACAACGATTTTGCGGTGCAGCCGCAAATCAAGCCGTACGAAAGCTGCCCGCAGGGGGCCTACCGGGAGCGCCGCCGCCAACTCGATCCCGCTTTTGCGGAAGCGGGTCGGAAATTGACTTTTCAAGAACCCGGCACTGCCCACCGCATCCACCAGAACCCGGCACGTGACGCCCCGGCCGGCAGCACGGATCAGGGCTTCTCCAACCTCATCGGCAATTCCACCCTGATTCCAGATGTAAAATTCCATGTGACAGGTGTGTTGCGCATGGTCGATATCCTCGATAATCGATTGCAGGATGGGCGCGGCCGTATCTATCAATTGGAGCTGGTTTCCGGCCAATGCCGGGATGCCGATGACGGTTTCGGCCAGGCGGTTGATGGGCACAGCCGGCGGGCTCAGGGTGGACCAGTCCACACGGTTTTCCTGCGGCAGCCCCTGGTGCCATTTTTTGTAAGGCTTCAGCACGGCTGCCGCGCGTGCGGCCCGGTGTTTTCCCAGTCTGCGTTCTCCGATGAACAGGTAGAATAAAGCGCCTCCCAGCGGCAGGATAAAAATGAGAACCAGCCAGGCTAACGACACTCCCACCGGCCGCCGTTTCATAATGACCCGCAAGGACAAAGCGCCGATGATGGCGATGTGGACAACAATGATGAGGGTTTCCAGGTCGCTGCTGAGCGTCATGTCCGGTTAATTCACTTCCATGTTAGAAATTCAGGATGCAGGCCGGTTGCCGTTTTTGTCACCAGTTGTCACGAAAACGCCATTGTCCCCAGTCGAGATCCCTTGGCCGGTCTCTTTTTTCATTCGTCCGTTTGTCTGCCTCCAGCTGATTTTTGAGCGCCAGTTCCTGATAGCGCTCATATTCCTCCCGGCCACCCTCGAACAGGCATTGGCAGTGCTGGGCATCGACGTAAATATAGTATTCGGAGTCATTTTCCTTGCGGGTGAACAGTTTTAGCTGGGGCATTTTTTTCAGTTGTTCGAGTTTGGCAGGGGTATCGGCCGGGTGCCGTTTGAAACCGGCTGCTGCCAGCAGTTTTTCGTTTGCAATTATTTTATTCGGCTGGGTGGACGCACATCCGGCCAAAACGAGTATGCAGATCACCGCTGTGAGTGCCACGGCGTATGATAAAATCTTTTCGGTCCTCATCGTGTTGTCCTCCAGTTGTGTACTAACCGTCTTTCAGTATACTGGTGATCATGCGGTACTCCCGATCGGTCCCGTCATAGTCAAAGGTTGCTTCCTCGCCCTTCATGGGAATCAATTCAAGGCGGCCCCTGAAAAATTCAGAAACGATGTTTGTCACCTCGTTGACACTCAAATCCTTGCGCAGAAAATACTTGGAATACACGTTCGGGTACCCCTGGTTGTGGGTGATGCGAAACAATTTGAGCTGGATGTTGGGATTCAGACATTTGCGCAAGCTGTAAGCCGTGTTGGCGGTGTTGATATCAAAGCGGTACGGATTGGCTGCTATCAACGCGGAAAGCCGGAATCCCTGCCGGCCGTATGGATCCTTCGGCCCGGCAAGCTGAAATCGGGAGTCATTGCGAAGCCACAGAGGCGGACGGCCGAGTCTGTCTCTTTTGCCATCTATGAGAACTGCCGGGATGATGATGGCAGCATCTTCCTGGAGCTGTGTGATGATTTGCAGAAACCGGTCGAAAAATTCGCTGGTGGTCAGTGGGGAATCAGCGGCGACAAACAGGGCATGCCGCTTATCCGCATCGGCTTTGCTGGCAGCATATGCTTTTATCAAGTTCCCGGCAATGGAGTTGTATTTCACTTTGCGGGGTGCGATGTTGAAGCGGCGCTTGACATCTTCCGGGATCCTGGCATTCTGGTTGACCATGCGGCAGGGCTTATCGTATTTCTTGATAAAACTTGCAAGCCGCCGCTCCAGGAGCATCTGGTGGCCGACAATCACGATTTCATCGATCCGGTCATTGTCAAAAAGTCGTTCAAGGGTGTACTGGATCAGCGGCTTGCTGACCGGTTTGCCGTTTTGAACCGCTCTGAATTCCCTCAGGGGCTTGTAGCCACTTTCAATAAATCGTTCACCGTAATTGTCCGCCACAATGCGGCTGTATTTTTTAACCTCCCGCTTGTTGTTGTAACCCGCCATGACAATTGCACTGATCATGATGCTATCATACCTGAAGTTTCGATTTTAAACCAGCCATATCATTGTCCATAATGAATTTAAAACTCCATCTTTATCCAGGGGGGGCAACGTATTTAAATTTAAGACTTTTGTTCTTGCTGTCAATTAAAGAACTTTGTTTTGTGTTCGGCATTTCGAAAAATACCGGCACCAGGGTTGCAAAGCGGTTATTATGAAATTACTATTACAAAATGAACTTATCTGAAGCCAGTTAGGCCTCAACGTAGCAACAGGTTAATTTCTCGGTTATTTTGCTGCCCGGGACCCTTTGTAGGAGACTCAATCCATGCGAACATTAAAGTTTGTTATTTTGACAATAGTGCTGCTGGTGTTTACCGCAACCGTTGCTGCAGCCCCAGCGACAGACGACATCAATGTCGACGTCAAGCATTTTCAACTGAAAAACGGCATGTTGTTTCTGGTGGTCAACCGCCCGGCCACCGCCCAGGTGGCCTGTCGCCTGGCGATCCGGGCGGGTTCCGCCCTCGAAGACAGCGGCAAAACAGGCATTGCTCACTTGCTGGAACATATGATGTTTAAAGGCACTAAAAATTTCGGGACCCTTGACGATCAAAAAGACGAGGATCTTCAGGCCCGGATCGAAGCGGCATACCAGGGGGTGCTGGCTGAACAGCGAAAACGTCGTCCCGACACGGATCTGATCAACAAGAAACTGGCAGAAATGGAAAAACTGCGACTGGAGGTCCAGAAAATATATGTGCCCCAGGTCTTTTCTTCCCAGCTGGGAAAGAACGGTGCTGTGGGTGTCAATGCCTATACGACCAAGGATCAAACCCAGTTTATGGCTTCCGTGCCGGCGGATATGCTGGAACAATGGTTTTCCATCATCAGCGAGCAGCTGTTTGAACCGGCCTGGCGCGAATTTTATGTTGAAAAGCAGGTCGTGCAGCGCGAATGGGCCTATCGCTATGTCAACAGTCCCGGGGGTGCTGCCTGGCTGGATCTCAATGCTGCGGCTTACACGGCGCATCCCTACCACAACCCGACCATCGGCTGGAAGGCTGACATGGAAAAATTCAACACCCGCGATGCCATGGCGTTTCATAAAAAATATTACAATCCCACCAACGCCGTCTGCGTTTTGGTGGGAGACGTCACCGTCGAAGATGCCCGGCGGCTGGCAGAAATTTATTTTGCGCGCTATCCGGCAGGATCTCGCGCCCCGGAAACGGTGACCCGGGAGCCGGTGCAAAGCGGGCCGCGACGAAGCATTCGCTATTTAAAGGGTGCCCGCACCCCGCTGGTTCGAATCGGTTTTCACGCAGTCCCCATGGGAAGCGCGGATTTTTATGCCCTGGATGCCCTGACCATGATTTTGAGCAGCGGGCGCAGCGCACGGTTGACCCGGGATCTCGTCAACCGCGGCAAGGCGGTGCAGGCCTGGGCATATAATCCGGACAACCGCTACGACGGGATGGTGATCCTGGGAGGCTCACCCAATGAACCGCCACTTGCCAAAAAGCAGGGTGTCAGCGATGGCGAAAAACGCCGCGCTTATCTTGAGGCCTGCGAGGCTTTGCAGAAAATGTTGCTGGATGAAGTTGAAAAAATGAAAACCGGCCTGGTTTTTCCCCGTGAGCTTGAGCGGATCAAAAAGCTCAGCCGCCGGGATTTTATCGACCGGCTGCGCAGCAATGAAAGCCTCGCAGGGACCCTGGCGACCTTCGAGGTCCAGGTGGGCTGGCAGTACTTGAAAACTTACCTGAAAAAATTGGAGGCCGTCACAGCCGAGAACATCCGCCGGGCTGCCAGGAAATACCTGGTGGCCGACAACCAGACCAC
>JAOZSC010000206.1 GCA_029939875.1 Desulfobacterales bacterium | reverse complement strand
CTGGAAAGCTCCAGGGCCAGATAGATGCTCAGGATGTGAACGGCGCTGACCAGCAGCATCATGGCCAGGGTACAGATAAACAGCAGCAGGTAAAAGTCCGCATGGTGCCGTTGGGCAATGCCGTCCAGGCTCGGGCAAAGGCAGATAATCAGAAATAGCGCCAGTGCCAGCAATACCTTGAACACCTGGGAGAAAAGATCCACCCGCAGGGCCTTGAAAAAAAGCAGCGCCTCCTGGTGCACGGTGCCCAGGCAGATGATCACTCCCAGGGCTGCCAGGATCATGGCGACCTGATAATCCCGTCCGGAAGCGGTGCGTTTTCCCATGGACAAAAACAGGAACACCACGGCGCCGGCCAGGTAGTACAATTCAGGAATGACAGCAAACCAATTCATCATGGCAACCCGTTGATAAACGGAATCGAGGCGGTTTCAATCATGTCGAACATCAGCGACGGGTAAAGCCCGAAGACCACCAGCACCACCAGCAGGATGATGCGCGGCAGCCCCAGGTCAAAAGGAACATCGGCCAGCTGGGCGTATTGTTCTTTGCGGGGCCCGTAAAAAGTGTGCTGCACCACCCGCAGCATGAACAGGGCGCTGATCACCAGGGCGCAAACCGCCAGCACTCCGCCAAGCGGATAAGTTTTGAAGGCAGCAATAAAAACCATCAGTTCGCCCCAGAAAGTGGCCAGGCAGGGGATGCCCATGCTGGCCAGGGCCGCAATAATAAAGAAGGCCGAGGCCACGGGCATCACATGGCTCAAGCCGCCCAGCTCGGCAATGACCTTGGTATGGGTGCGGTCATAAATGTAGCCCACCGCCGAAAAAAGCAGAGCGGTCATAACGCCGTGGGCAAACATCTGGAAAACCGCGCCGTTGAGCCCGTCCACTGAAACGGTGGCCAGTCCCAGGCCGACGATGCCCATGTGCGACACGCTGGAATAACCGATCACGTATTTGAGATCGGTCTGGCTCAATCCCACAAAAGCCCCATAGACAATGCCGATGACCGCGAGTACGGCCATGAGCTGCGCCCAGTACTGCCAGCCCTGGGGACACAGGAAAATGCCTACTCGCAAAATGCCGAACGCGCCGATTTTCATCAGCACCCCGGCGTGAAGCATGCTCACCCCGTTGGGGGCGGCCACGTGACCCACCGGTGACCAGGTGTGAAAGGGCCACACCGCGGCCAGAATGCCGAATCCGATGTACAGCAGGATAAAAGCGAATTTTTGTTCAGCGGCCGTGAAGGTTCCCGGCTGCATGAGCACGGTGATATCGAAGGTGTTAAGCCCCGATTTGGCATAAAGAAAAACAATCGCCGGCAGCACCAGTGCGCTACCCGCCAGAAGATACAGGGTCAGCTTCATGGCGGCGTATTGCTTGCGGGTGGTACCCCAGACGGCGATCAGCAGGTACATGGGAAAAAGGGAGACATCGTACCACACGAAAATAAAAAAAAGATCCATGCTCATGAAGAGCCCGAAAACACCGGTGACCAGGAGAAAATAAAAGGCAAAAAATTCCTTGACGCGCTTGTCCAGTTCCCACATGGTCAGCACGCCGGTGAAAAAAACAATGCCGGTCAACAGCAGCATGGGCAGGTTGAAGCCGTCGGCGGCATTGAAATAGGTGATACCCGGTGTTTTTACCCATCGGTAAGTTTCAACAAATTGAAGTCCGCCCCGGCTTTTGTCGTAGGCAAAAAACAGGTAGATCGAAAGCAGCAGGGTGATACCGGAAAACACCGCGCTGACCCATTTGATCTGCACCTGGCGCTGACCGGGGATCAGGATGATCACCACCAGGCCCACGATGCAACTGATCAGGATGGCCGTCAGATATGGAAAACCGGTAAATTCCATTATAAAAAGTGCCTTGTATGGCATGCAGTCTTTTTAAACCGGACACGCCTGAACGCATTCGCCCCAGGAAACACAATCCGATTCTGAATTGCGATGCACTTTCGGGTCAGAAGAAAAAATAAAGTGCCAGCAACGCCACCACCACAAAAATTGCCAGCAGCCGGTATTGGATCATGGACAGGTGCAGCTCAGAGACGAAGCGTCCGGACTGCACGGCGTCCTTGCTCAATGCATCCAGCCCGGCGTCAATGACCCGGTTGTCGTTTTGGGTGCACAGACCGGAAATGATCCTGTAGATGACCACATCGACAAAGCGCCGGTAGAAACGATCCATGTACCAGCGTTCGGAAAACAGGTTGTACAGCCAGCCGATGCGTTCTACAAAGCCCACCCGGGCCGAATTTCGGCGGCCGAATTCCACCCAGGCCAGGATTAGCCCGCTTGCCGCGGTGGCTATGGCTATATAGGGCAGCCACCCGTGGCTGCCGGTATGGGCCGAGACGCTGCAAATGTGATTGCCAAAGAAATTTTCCAGCGGGCCCTGGAAAAAGCCCAGCAGCACGGTGACGGTGGCCAGCACGATCAACGGCCCTCCCATCTGCCAGTAGCCGGCGTGCCCGTGGCTGTCGTCGGGCTGGCGGGGTTCAGACTGGTCCGGGACCACCAGGATAAATATCAGGCGAAAGGTGTAATAAGCGGTGAGAAAAGCGCCCAGCAGCCCGGCGACCAGCCAGATCGGGTTGTCCAGCTCAGCCAGGGCGGCCAGGATCACCTCTTTGCTGAAAAAGCCGGAAAACGGCGGCAACCCCGCCAGTGCGGCGGCCGCAATGGCCATACAGACGGTGGGCACTTTCAGCCTCCGCCCGCCAAGCCGGCTGATCTCAAAAATGTCGTTGGTTCCCAGGGCGTGGATGAAAACCCCGGCGCACAAAAACAGCAGGGCTTTGAAACCGGCGTGGGTGGTCAGGTGAAACATCCCGGCAAAAAAACTTCCGGCGGCCAGCCCCATGATCATAAAGCCCAGCTGGCTGATGGTGGAATAGGCCCAGACCTGCTTGATGTCCCGGCTGACCATGGCCATGGTGGATGACAGCAGCATGGTGATCGTACCAATGGCCAGAAAGACGCCCATGGCCACGGCCGATTGGCTGAAAAACGGAAACAGCCGGCAGAATAGAAAAACACCGGCGGCCACCATGGTGGCCGAATGCAGCAGGGCGCTGACCGGCGTCGGCCCTTCCATGGCATCCGGCAGCCAGGTCATCAGCGGAAACTGGGCGCTTTTGCCGATGATACCGCCGAAAATCAGCAGGGCCGAAACCGTGATCAGGGTGGGGGACATCTGCGCGGCCACCCGGGGGCTGTTCAGCTCCAGGATATTCAAATTGCCCAGGTGCACCAGCGCCAGCAGCAGGCCCAGGAAAAAGGCCACATCCCCCAGGCGGGTCATCACAAAGGCTTTTTTGCCCGCCTGGCTGGCACTGAATTTTTCGTACCAGAATCCGATCAGCAGGTAGGAGGACAGACCCACCAGCTCCCAGAAAATGTAAAGCTGGAACAGGGTGGGGGCGATGGTCAGATTGAGCATTGCCCAGGCAAAAAGCGACATAAAGGCATAATAACGGGAAAAGCCTTTGTCGTCGGCCATATACCCCAGGGAGTAACCCTGAACCAGAAAGCTGATGGCCGCCACCACGGTCAGCATCAGCAGGCTGACCGGATCCAGCAAAAACCCGTAAGGAATGACAATGTCGCCCGACACCACCCACCGGCCGAAGTACTGCAGCGGGGTTTGCAGGTGCCAGTGGCACACCAGCAAAAAGACGGCACTGATAAGCGACACCGTGATCGCGCCGATGGACAACCCTGCCGAAAGTCTCCGATGATTGCGGGTGAACACCATGATCAGCACAAAGCTGGCAAAGGGCAGCAAGGTGGCCAGTACAGCGGCGATCAGGGTTGAATCCAAGGTCAGGGTGTCAGACATTTTGGTTCCCGTATCTACTTCAACAAATTATAGTCCCCCGGGTCCACCGATCCGGTGCGGCGATAGGCCCATACAATCAGTGCCAGGCCCACGGAGACTTCCGCCGCAGCCACGGCAAACACAAACAGAACAATTACCTGGCCTTCCAGGTTCTGCCAGTGCAAGGTGGAGCCCACTAGCAGGATGGCGGCGGCATTGAGCATGATTTCAATTCCCAGCAGCATCATAATCAAGCTGCGGCGGGTCACTGTGCAAAAAACGCCCATTAAAAAGAGGAGCCCGGCCAGTATGAGCACATGTCCGAAGGGTACAATCATCGATGATCCTCAATGCTTTTCGGGGTTGCATATTTTTTGGTTCGCCGGCCCAGAAAGAGCGCGCCCACCAGGGCCACCAGCAACAGCAGTGACACAATTTCAATGGAAAGCCAGTGGGTTTGAAAAACATAGCGGCCAAACATCGCCGGGGTGGCCCGAGCGGTTTTCAGGACTGTGCGGCTGCCGGGCTGTGCGCTGACCAGAAGCGTTCCCGCGGCCAGGTACACCAGCCCGAAGACGGCCGCCGGTATCCACTGGCCCGGGGCGAACAGCCGGTGGCGGCCGCCCTCAAATTTCATCATAATGACGATGAACAAAAACAGCACCATAATGGCCCCGGCATAGATGATGACTTCCAGCGCGGCCAGAAAGGGCGCTCCCAGCAGGTAAAAGAGCATGGCGCTGCCGAAAAAAGAAAAAATCAGGTAGATCACCACGTGCACCATGTTGCGCCGGGTGACGGCCATGGCGGTGGTGGCCAGAATGAACAGGGCCAGGACGTAAAATATAAGGGAATATATGGTCATAAAACATTGATACGGTCCGGCTTTACGGTAGATTACTTTTGATATCTACCGGTTCGCTTTCCCCGATGTGTTCTCCTTTTTTCCCGGCGTCGGTGACGATGCCCGCATGTTTGTAAAAACAGTAGTCCGGATCCTTGCCCCCGTGATCCACCAGGAGATTTTCTTTTTCATATACCAGGGACAAAATATCGCGTTCGCAGGTTTCAAATTCGGACGTCAGCTGGATGGCCGAGGTCGGACAGGCCTCTTCACAAAGCCCGCAGTAAATGCAGCGGGCAAAATTGATCCGAAACCAGGCGGCGTAACGCCGTCCGTTTTGCTTTTCGGCCGACTGCATGGAAATACAGCTGACCGGGCAGACCGCCGAGCACAGGTAACAGGCCACGCAGCGTTCGTTGCCGTCCGGATCCCGGGTCAAAATAATGCGAGCGCGCGCACGCACCGGAAGCGCCCGCTTATACTCCGGGTACTGCTCGGTGATGGGTTTGCGAAACAGGTGTTTGAAGGTGGTTGCAAACCCCGTTGCCAGTGCTTTTATGGCATCGAATGCTGAAGACATGCTATCCAGTCAACCTTTTAAATGAACATCCAAAATTGAATACCGCAAGGATGAACGTTGAACATCGAACGTCGAATGACAAACAAATACCAAACAACTACCACAGCAGTATCGCTCCGGTGACCACGATATTTACAAGGGCTACCGGAATTAAAACTTTCCAGCCCAGGGCCATTAACTGGTCGTAGCGCAGCCGGGGCAGGGTGCCGCGGATCCAGATCATGACCAGCGCCACCAGGAT
>JAOZSC010000205.1 GCA_029939875.1 Desulfobacterales bacterium | reverse complement strand
TATATGCATTCATTATTGGAAACATCGCATCGCTTTTCAGCAACCTCGACTCTGCAAAAGCAAATTTCTGGAATAGAATTGAAGCCGTCAACCAGTACCTGCGCTCCCGGCGTGTGCCTTCCGATCTGAACCAACAGGTCAGAAAATACTATGAATATTTGTGGGCGCGTCATCGGGGATTAAAAAAAGACAGCCTTTTTGGTGACTTTCCGGTACCGTATCGTATCGACATCCTGCTGCATTTGACCCAGGACCTTTTAGAGAAGGTTCCTCTGTTTAGATACTGTTCACCTACTCTCAGAAATATGCTCATAACGGCGCTGCGGCCCTATACCTTTGCCCCCAACGATTGTATTGTGCGGGAAGGAGAAGTAGGGAAAGAGATTTATTTCATCAGTCAGGGCAAGGTCAAAATAACCTCCCAGGCGGGACAGAAAAACCATGGTATTATGGAGGAGGGCGACTATTTTGGATTAATGTCGCTCATACTCAATGAAAAACGGACGGCATCGGTAACAGCCCTTACTTACTGTGAAATATTTATTTTGCCCAGGGATGATTTCAACAGCATCAAAAAGGACTACCCGGAATTCAAGGATGTTCTCAAAAAAATATCTTTTGAAAAGACCGATAGGCTATCCGCCCTTGTGATGGACGGCATAATCCTGTGACCATACCGGTGGCAGGGACAACTTGCGGATCGCGGTGAATTTTATTTCCGCTTTAGCAGCTGGTTTTTATTCAACCGGCGGCAGTGGTTCACCAGGCGTCACCCCGTATTTGGCCTGCCGGGCCTTTCCCCACCAGCACCCACCGCGGGTAACCACCAACTCCACGCGCTGAAAAAATACGGCCAGCCGGTTGCCCGAACGGGCAGAGCGGCAAATGGGACAGCCCAATTCACAATACTCGGGATCATGCAGGTTTCCCAGCGGCATCCGCCAGCCTTTCCAGCCATATCGTTTTTTGCTCACAATAACTCCTTCCCACTGCCGGACGCTCACCGCACCGGTGGCCGATTATTGATCCACGGAACCCTCTTTTACAGGACCGGCAAGATCAGTCACCGGGGCATTCCGTTTTCCCTGCTTGAGAAGTTCACGGCGGTAGCTTTTCCCCGAGCCCATCATCACGCTGACCGGATGCAAGGGTTCGATATTCTCGCATACGATTTTGAGGGCGGCGGCGATAGGAACCGACAGCAGGGCGCCAACGATACCCCACAACCACCCCCAAAACATCAGAGACAGGAGGATCACCACCGGGCTGAGATTTAACCGGTCCCCCATAACTTTGGGGGCAATCCCGTTGCCCATGGTCAACTGTATGGCAAGCAGAACCAGCATGGTGATAATGCCCGGCCACAGGTTCGGGTAAAACTGCACCAGGGCCAGCAGAATCGGGGGGATGGAGGCAGCAATTGACCCGATGGTGGGTATAAAGTTCAGGAAAAAAGCCAGCGCTCCCCAGGTGGCCGCAAAATCCACACCGATCATTTCCAGGGAAAACCACACTAAAATTCCGGTAACAAAGCTGATCAGGAATTGAAGCGACAGGTAGCGGCGAATCTGAGAGGTAATCGAGCTGGTAATCTGGCTGAGTTGATTGGCTTTTTCCTGGGAAAAAGATTTCATTATCTTGTATTTAAAATACGGTTTGCCCAGCAGAATGAAAAACAGGAAAATCACCACCAGCACCAGCTTGGAAGCGAAAACGAAAATGGATCCGGACAGGGTCACCAGGAAGCGGCCCACATTTTGCCCCCAGTTGACGCCTTCCAGCGGATTAGAACCAAGATGCAACCGGCCGCTTACGGTTGCGACCAGTTCGATCATCCGGGAATGATATTTCGGATAAGCCGCGGCAAAAGCGGAAAGGCGGGCATACAGAAACGTGCCGGACAGATACAAGATGCCCATCAGAACGATGATGATGATAAAAACTGCCAGGGTGGTGGGAATTTTACGACGGGTCATGAAATTGACCACCGGTGCGAGCAGAAAGGAAAACAGCCAGGCAATAATCAACGGCAGGATGGCCGTACCGGCATATTTGAGAACCACGCCCACGGCCACCAGCACCAGTATGCCCTGGAAAACAAAATTAACTTTATTTCGATCCACTTCCATCAGGTGTAAACCTATCGTGACCGGTCACGTAATCTGTCGGTGGTGGTTTCAACGCCCGGACCCGGTTGTGTGGACAGCATTTTTGCATCATACGAATTATTTTCCCAATTGTCAAAGGCTCGACAACTGATGTGCCGGAAGAAAGTTAAGAGATTCACGGCCCATTGCAGATAGCAATAAAATATGCCATGATAATACAAATCGTATCCCGGCCCCGGCTTTTGACACTCCCAGAAGCCGGGACCGCCGGTCGGAAGCTTTGACAAACCCGCTCATTTTTCTTTTAAAACAGGAGGTGCCGGCAGATGAACAAAACCCAACTGGTCAAACGGGTGGCAAAAAAACTTGACGGGATTCCCTCGAAGCTGGCAACCCGGGCCGTTGATGCGGTTTTCGAGTCCATTGCCGAGGGGTTGCAGGAAGACGGCATTGTCACCATTGGCAGGTGGGGAACCTATTCGGCCGAAGACGTGCAAAACGAATAACTTCGCATCCAGATCCAACAGCCACCATGCTTAAAGAACTATCCATTCGAAATTTTGCCATTATCGATGATCTGACGATCCGTTTCGCCGAGGGTCTGACCATATTGAGCGGGGAAACTGGTGCCGGCAAATCCATTATCCTCGGTGCCGTCAATCTGCTGCTGGGCAGCAGGGCTTCATCTGACATGGTGCGCACGGGAGCCGAATCCGCCGAGCTGGAGGCCCTGTTTCGCGTCTCAGCAGGCAGCAGCCGGGTGAGCAATCTGGCCGCTCACGGCTTCGACACGGATGAGGGCCTGGTGATCCGACGGATCATCTCACGTACCGACAGCAACCGGGTGTATATTAATGGACGGATAGCGACCATCGGGCTGTTGAATACGGTCACCGAAAACCTGGCCAGCATCTCCGGCCAGCACGCCCACCAGGGCCTTTTGAAAGACGAGCAGCAATTGCTGATCCTCGACCAGTTCGGGGGTCTGTTGCCGCTGCGACAGCAGGGGTACGACACCTATCACCGCATCCTGCCCCTGATTGAAAATCTGCGGGAGCTAAACCGCACCCGACAGCAACAGGCCGAGCACCTGGAGCTGCTGGAATTTCAGCAGGAAGAGATCCGCTGCGCCCGCCTGGAGCCCGGGGAAGACATCGAACTGGAGCAGGAACAGCTGCGGCTGAAAAACGCCCAGATGCTCTACGAGACGATTTATGGCAGCATTGAAGAGCTTTACGGCGCCCCCGGTTCGATAATCGAACGGCTTTTGGAAGTAAAAAAGAGCCTTGACAGGGCCGGCCGGGTGGATGTGCAGCTGAAATCAACAGCTGAAAATCTGGCCGCTACCTCTTATCAAATCGAAGATCTGGTTGAACAACTGCGCGCCCATCTGAACCTCATCCAGATGGATGACGGGCGCCTTGAAACCGTCGAGGAGCGTCTGGACACCCTCAACAGGCTCAAGCGCAAACACGGCGGCTCGATGGATGCTGTTTTGTCCAGGCTGGCAGACATCGAACAGGAGCTGTCACAGGTGGCCGGAATTGGTCAGGCCATTGAGAAAGTCGAAGCCCGGTTGGCCGAATATCACAGCCAACTGGTTGACCTGGTCCGACGACTTTCGCAAAAACGAAAAAAAACCGCCGGAATTCTGGCGCAAAAAGTGGCCGTCGAGCTCAACTCGCTGAAGATGCCCGACACGCAGTTTGAAGCCGCCTTGCATCCGGTGGCCGCCGATGAAAACACCAGTGCCCACCTGCAGGCTCACGGGCATGCCATCATGGAAACCGGCATGGACCGTGTGACATTCATGATCGCCCCCAATCCGGGAGAGACATTAAAACCACTAGCCGGTATTGCTTCCGGGGGCGAACTGTCCCGGGTGGTACTGGCCCTGAAGGCCATTCTGGCTCAAAGCGATGCGGTGGAAACCATCGTGTTTGACGAAGTCGATGCCGGCATCGGAGGTGGCACGGCCGAAGTGGTGGGGCGCAAACTGTCGGCACTGGCAAGACACCACCAGGTAATTTGCATCACCCACCTGCCGCAAATTGCCAAATTCGGCGATCATCACTTCAGCATCGCCAAACAGGTTATCAACGGTCGGACCATCACGACCATTCAGCCGCTGGGCGAAAAAGATCGCCACCGTGAAATTGCCAGGATGCTGGGCGGGGAACAAATCACCCGCACCACCCTGGATCACGCCCGGGAGTTGCTGGAAAAATAGCGGCCCACAGGATGAGTCGCGAAACGGAGCGATTCCGGGAAACCCCGACAAAAATCAAGGCCCGTCGGATAAATCCCTGCTGTACATCCCGTCGGAATAAATGATATATTTCTACTGGGCTCGAGCGGTTCAATGTTCACCCGGTTGAAGGGCTCTATCGGTTAGTTGCCACCCACTGTTCGTGGATGGATACCAGTTAAGATGACACCGGAGGATGGTAAAAATGCTGAACCATAAATACGGGTACCGGATGACCGCTGCGAGTTTATTGCTTGTCGGTCTGCTTGTGCTTGCAGGCTGCGCCGCTAGCGGTCAAAAAACTGTCGGCGACGATGCCATCGCCGCTGACAAAAACGTGCTGCGCGTCGGCGTGACACCGGATGCCCCCCCGCTCATTTTCAAACAGAATGGTAAAATTATCGGCCTGGAGGCAGAGTTTGCCCGTGCGCTTGCCGATGATCTCGGCAAAGCCCTGCAGTTTGTGGAGCTTAAATGGAAAAACCAGATACCGGCGCTGCTGGAAAACCGGATTGACATCATCATGTCCGGGATGGTTATCGATCCAATTAAGGAAGTAAGAATCGCCTTCTGCGATCCGTACTTCAAAAGTGCGCTGATGGCCTTGATTCGCATAGAGGATCTGAATCGTTTCAGCATTGGTTTTTTTTCGCTGAGCACCAATTCGGCCATTGGTGCGATCAAGGATACCACTGGTGCAAGATTTTTAAAAACATACTTTACCAGTGTCAAAAAGGAGTTCTTTTCAACAACACGCCCCGCAGTAAAGGCCCTGCTTGACAAAAAGATAGACATGTTCATTTATGGCGCTCCCATGGTCTTTTATCTGGCATCAGAAAACGAAAACAACGGCCTGACTGCGCTGCCCTTTTTTTTAGCGGGAGAAGACCTGGCCTGGGCGGTCCGAAAGGATAATACCGAACTGCTGGCCGCGGCCAATGAATTCACGCAAAACCCTGCCAACGAAAAAAAGCTGAAGCAGATGATTCACCGCTGGATACCATTTACAAAGTAAGACCGTCCTCTGCGGTTTGAGAAAAAAACCACCATGTCGCTGTATAAGAACAAACCGTTCTTGATTACGGGCGCCCTGTTTGCCCTGGCCTTTGGCTGTCTTTTGGCCATCCGTCTGGGCCTTATCGA
>JAOZSC010000204.1 GCA_029939875.1 Desulfobacterales bacterium | reverse complement strand
AGATGAATGTAACCATCAAAAGTCACAACAATGCTCCGCTGAACCCCAAGGCGCAGTTTCCGCTCACGATTCGCGATATGATGGACGCAAAAATAAAAAGCGCCCAAAAAAAACAGCAGCCCGTTCCGCAGTGGGAAGATGAGAAAGATTTTCTATCAGATCCCAAAGCAAACCCGGCGGTCGCCTGGCCGATGCATCTTTTTGACTGCTGTCCCATTTTATTACCTGAACTGGGCGATTTTCAGGTGCCCACACTCAGTCCGGACGGGCGTAAAGCCCGCCCCTACAAGACGTTGCTTAATCTGCTGGGTAGGGGCGGGGTTTATCCCCGCCCGTATAGAACTGGAAAAGACTAAAATAAGCAAAAGGAGATAATCCGATGGAGGCAAGGCCTTTCAGCGATATCGCGTTTGAAGAATTTCTCAATGAAGAAAACCTGATGGGTTCGCGGTGCGCAAAATGTGGTGCTGTGTTTGTCCCACCCCGTTCAATCTGCATAACTTGCTACAGCACTGACATGCAGTGGGTTGAAATGCAGGGTAAAGGCAGACTGGCCGCCTTTACCTGCACCAGCATCGCTCCGCCGTTTATGATCGAACAGGGCTATAGCCGGAAAAACCCTTACTGCTCGGGAGTGGTGGAACTGGAAGAAGGCGGGCGGGTGGACATCCTGGTCAACAACGCTGGTATTGTACGCGACAGCCTGCTGGTCAAGCTCAAAGACGGTCAGTTGATCCATCAGATGCCGGAAGCTGATTTCGACCTGGTGGTATCTATTACACTTCCGGTACCACCGGTCCGCCCAAAGGTGCGCTGCATGTCCACCGGACGCTTTTGGGGCACCTGCCGGGCGTCGAATTCCCCCACAATTTTTTTCCGCAGGAAGGTGATTTTTTCTGGACCCCGGCGGACTGGGCCTGGATCGGCGGGCTGATTGATGTGCTGTTTCCCAGCTGGCACCACGGTATACCGGTGCTGGCGCATCGAGCCAAAAAATTCGACCCTGAACAAGCCTTCCATTTGATTGCCAAATACGGCATCCGCATCACCAGCGCGGGCTATCGCATCGGGCCGGCTGAAATCGAGGACTGCCTGATGAAGCACCCGGCGGTGGCCATGGTGGCCGTGGTGGGCAGCCCGGATGAGGTGCGCACCGAAATTGTCAAAGCCTTTGTGGTGCCCAAACCGGAGGTGACTCCGGGGCCCAAGGTTGCCGAAGATATTCAAAAGTTCGTAAAGACCCGGCTGGCGGCCCACGAGTACCCCCGGGAAATTGAATTCGTCAAAGAACTGCCCATGACCGCCACCGGGAAGATCATGAGACGCGAATTGAAAAAGCTGGAAGTGCAACGAAAATCAACCTCATAGGTTGCATAAACAACAGGGCAAACAATAGCGAATGATTTTTCCCCGTTTTTTATGGCAAGGCACTTTTTAGAAGTGTCATTGCCTGCTGACCGCCCTCTGACTGCGCAAAATCCATAATCGCGCTTACGTATTTGTTGACCATGTCCGGTGATAGGCCGAGCTGGGAAAAACTATCCGCCAGCGTCGATATCCCTGCTACCGAACCCGACGAGCTCCCCAGGAAAGAAGACGCTTTGCCGCTCAAACTGCTCGCCTGGGGGGCCGCGTCGATCAGCGAGTCAATACCGGGCAAAGCACCGAGAAGTTGAGAGTAATCGCCCGGGTTCATATTACTTTTAGCTTCTTTGAAAACGGCACCTGCACCTCCGGTAGCCTGTTGCTGGCTTACGCCGAGTTGGTCAACGAGTTGCCCGATTAATTTACTGGTATCGGCCGACGCCGGCCCGGATAAACAGAAAATTCCGCCAGCCAAAAGAAAAATGGTTTTTATAAACAATCTGTATTTCATCACAACCTCCTGATTTCAATGGTAACCGAACGCCTTCCCATTTGCCTGGAACCCCTCTCATGCAAAGCAATCATAAAGATAATAAGCATCTGAACCGCAGATGCAATCAAAGAGAAGGCAACATCGGTCAATGGCGGATACTTCTATATCCAAGAGGATAGGTGTTGGCGACCACGTTGGCGCCGCGGTTGTGAAAAGTCAGTTCGTGGTCCGCCTTCAGGATGTTTTTCACCAAACCGTACTTTACAAGATTACAAGATATTGTTACATTTAATAATTCTACTATTGAACATTATGGCTGGGAGGATCTATAATGCCGGCATTCAGGGGAAATTGCCTTTATTTTTCAGCTGCGCTGATGTGGCTGTTGTGCTGCACCCAACCGTCTTTATCTGAGACCGACATTGCGGAGCAGACCCTGGCCGCCGACAGGGTGGTTGTCGAAGCCTATCAACCCGGTTCCGGCCTGCCGGTGGGAAAAATTCAAGCCGTACGCGGGGACACGGTCCTGTATCATCGCGATCCGGCAGTGGGATACCGGGCTGAAGCCGGGCTGCCCCTTTACCAGGGCGATACGGTCAGCACTCGTCAGGACGGGCGGATTTTATGCCGGCTGGTTGATGGAAGCCGTTTTTTTCTCACCCCGGCGTCCACCCTGAAGATTTTGCAGTGCAATTTCAACTCCGCACGCCAGGCAGGGGTGTCGTTTTTATCCCTGAAACAGGGCGACGCCCGGTTCCAGATGTCGGCATCAGACGGGGTGTCTGCTTATGAATTCAAGGTGCAGACGGAAATGGCTTTTATCGAAACTCATTCAGCAGATTTTGTTATTCGGACCCGGCCCCGGGCTACCGAAGTGATGACGTTGACCGGCAGCCGACTGGAGGTCACCGACATGGCGGATCCGGAAGAAGTGATATTTCTGTCCAATTTTCAGCGATTGTTGCTGGCCGGCCGGCAACAGCCCCCCGCAGTCGAAACTGTCTCCCGGGCGGAGGCCGACGCGATAAAAGCAAAATTTCAACTGTATCCGGCAGCTGCGGATCAAAGTCCTTAGGATTCCCGCTGTTCGGGAGGAGTTTTCACCAGAGTCCGCGAAATGGTTTTGGAGCACAGGGAAAAGAAGATGAAACTGGCATCATTTCACGATCTGCAAAACTGGATCCGCCGGGCGATTGTCTACGTCACCGTGGACATCTGGCGCATACGGCTCGAAAATCTTCCCTTCGGCAAGTCTTTTGTCATCCGGCAGGTGCGTATCATCTTGCTTACTGTGCATGGTTTTGTCAGTGACCGGTGCTTTTACCGGGCATCAGCGCTGACGTTTTACACCCTGCTGTCCATCGTGCCGGTGGCCGCAATGCTCTTCGGCATTGCCAAGGGGTTTGGCTTTGAAAAAATGCTGGAAAAAGAGCTCTACCAGCAATTTTCCGGACAGCAGGAAGTGGTGAGCAAAGTTGTCGAATTTTCTCAATCCCTGCTTGAAACCACCAAAGGAGGGCTTGTGGCCGGCATCGGCCTGGTGGTTCTTTTCTGGGCGGTGGTAAAGGTACTCAGCCACATCGAATTTTCCTTGAATGAAATCTGGCAGATAAAAGAGCATCGCTCCTGGGCTCGAAAATTCAGCGACTACCTGGCCGTGATGTTGATCAGTCCGCTGCTGATTTTATTGTCTGGCAGTGCCACGGTGTTTATCACCACCCAGGTTACGGATATAACAACCCGGATAGAGCTGTTGGGGTTCATCAGCCCCTTTATTTTTCTGTCTCTCAAGCTCATTCCCTATGTGCTCATCTGGGTTCTTTTTACGGTTATTTACGTTTTGATGCCCAACACCAAGGTTAATCTGAAAGCCGGAATGGTGGCCGGCATCATCGCCGGCACCATGTACCAGGTGGTGCAATGGCTTTACATCGTTTTCCAGGTGGGGGCGGCCAAATACAACGCTATCTACGGCAGTTTCGCTGCCCTGCCGTTATTTCTAATGTGGGTGCAGATCAGCTGGTGGGTGGTGCTGTTCGGCGCCGAGCTTTCCTTTGCCAATCAAAATGTTGCGACCTATGAATATGAGCCGGACAGTCTCAATATCAGTATGGCCTATAAAAAACTGCTGACCCTGCAGGTGGCCCATTTGCTGATCCGAAATTTTTCCGCGTGTGCCAGCGCGTTAACCGATTCGCAGCTTTCCCGGCGACTGGGGATTCCCATCCGGCTGCTGCACCGGATTCTCGATGACCTTGTGCAAAGCGGGCTGTTTGTGCAAGCCCGTACGGATGAAGACAAGCAGTTCGGCTACCAGCCGGCCTGCGATATCAATCGGCTGACCATTAAATATGTACTGGATGCCATTGAGCAAAGTGGCACGGACAGCCTGCCCGTGGTCAGAACCAAGGAATTTGAAGCGTTGTCCGAGGCCGTTGAAAAATTCTCAGATGCCATGCAAACCCATCCGGCCAATCGGCTGCTGAAAGATATTTAACAGAGGGTTCGCCCGTTATGCCCGTGGGCCCGTTTGGCCGGTTGTGGCCTGTGAACGTAACCGCGCACCGGAGAACCGACGAAACGGATTTCGCCGCGTGTTAAGGAGATTTACTGTGCCCATTCCTGGTAACCTGCTCACCACCGCCATGGCGGTCATGCCGCACACCGATGCCGCAGCCGCCCTGGAGGCGGCCCTGTCGCTGGATATCCCCTTCTGGCCCCAGCTGCCGCGCTTAAGCTATTATGAAGACATGTACGTGCAGGCTTCGGAACATTTTCCGGGCATTGTGCTGAATGTGGAAAAACAGACGCTTTCCTTTTCCATGGACAAGTTCGCCGTCGAGCTTGAAGATACCCTGGCCCATTTCGATGATCCGCCCTATTTTGACATCAGTACGCAATATTCGGATGTTTACCACCGGTTTTTGCAGCTGGACCTGTCCGGGCGGCCCGCCATCCGGGGGCAGCTGGAGGGACCGATCAGCTTCGGATTCAACGTGCTGGATGAGAACAAGCGGCCCATCCTGTTTGACGACACCGTGCGGCCTTTCATGTTTGAATTCATGTCCAAGCGCATCAACGTTCAGCTGCAGCAACTGAAAAAAATGAACACCAACGCTTTTATGTTTGTCGATGAACCGGGGCTGCAGTTTTTGTTCAGTGCCCTTTCCGGCTATGACGGAACGGCTGCCCGCGGCGACATGGAACAGTTTCTGGATATGATCGAACGCCCCCGGGGGATTCACCTTTGCGGCAACCCGGATTGGGATTTTTTGCTGAACCTGGACATGGATATCCTGTCTTTGGATGTTTACCTGAACGGGGAGATTTTTTCCACCTATGCACCTTCCATCAAACGGTTTTTGGACCGGGGCGGGGTGATTGCCTGGGGAATTGTGCCCACCAATTTCGAACCTTTTGAAGCTGAAAACCAGGATTCCTTAATCCGGCGGATGGAAGAGATATGGATGATTCTCGACAAAAAAGGTATTGACCGGGACTTTTTGCTGTCTCGCAGCCTGATTTCCCCCGCCACCTGCTGCCTGGTCAACCCGGACGGTGAAAAAACCGTTGACCTGGCCTTTGATGTTGTCCGCCGTCTTTCCCACCAGCTGCGCGAAAAATACCGCCTGACTTGATGGCACCCCAGCTCGCTTTTTTTGTTGACACCGGTCC
>JAOZSC010000203.1 GCA_029939875.1 Desulfobacterales bacterium | reverse complement strand
CGGCAAGTGGACGGTCCTTAACTGCCGAATGCTCCGGGGCCACTTAAAAAAGCGATACCAGGAAAGCAACTCATGGCGAAGAAGAAAATTCGTACCAAGAAGAAAATAAAGAAAAATATTGCCAACGGCGTCGTTCATATTCAATCGACGTTTAACAATACCATCGTCAGTGTAACCGATGCGGCAGGAAATGTCATCGCCTGGTCCAGTGCCGGGGTTCAGGGATTTAAAGGGTCACGCAAGAGTACCCCTTTCGCTGCCCAGCTGGCTGCTGGAGATGCTGCCAAAAAGGCCATGGAACACGGCATGCGAAGCGTGGAAGTATATGTCAAGGGGCCGGGCCCCGGACGGGAGTCAGCTCTGCGGGCATTGCAGGCTGCCGGTTTCAACGTTGTGATGATCAAGGATGTCACTCCTATTCCTCACAACGGCTGCCGGCCGCCGAAAAGACGAAGAGTATGATTTGGTTGATGAGTTGATAAGTTGATTGGTTGGCTGGTTGATTGGCTGAACAGTTAGATAGTAAATTTGGAATATCTGCATAACTCATTACTTAATCAGCCATTCAACTAATCAATTAAACCCAAGGGAGGAAGATTTGGCACGATATACAGATTCCGTCTGTCGACAGTGTCGACGGGAAAATTTAAAATTGTTTCTCAAAGGCGATCGCTGCTATTCGGATAAGTGTGCTTTTGATCGACGGGGGTACCCACCCGGTCAACATGGAGAACGCCGTGGCCGCAAAATGTCGGATTATGGAATTCAATTGCGGGAAAAGCAAAAAATCAAGCGCATGTATGGCCTGTCGGAAAAACAGTTTCATCTGTTTTTTCTACGGGCTGACAGGCAGAAAGGCATCACCGGCACAAGCCTGCTGGTGTTGCTGGAGCGCAGGCTGGATAATGTGATTTATCGTCTGGGTTTTGCCAGTTCCCGTGCTCAGGCACGACAGCTGGTTCGTCACAGACACTTCACGGTCAACGGCAAAAGAGTCGACATACCGTCTTTTATGATCAAAATCGGAGATACGGTGGGATTGCGGGAAAAAAGCAAAAAAATGCAGGTAATCCTGGATTCTCTTGATGCCGTGGTTCGTCGGGGAGTTCCGCAGTGGCTCGATCTGGAAAAAGACGGAATGCAGGGAATCGTCAAGGGGTATCCGGTACGCGACGATCTTACCATGCCGATGCAGGAACAGCTCATTGTCGAGCTTTACTCCAAGTAGCCTCAGATACCAGACGTTTCCGGTTCACAACGAGGTATGATGATCGCACCTGGCGATAGTGAAATTTGAAAACCTGAAATTATCAGGAGAAAAGAAGATGCCATCAGACGAGCTTATGTATATGAACTGGCAACAGCTGATAAAGCCAGAAAAGGTTCAGGTCACCAGCAATCCATCTTACGGCAAGTTTGTATGTGAACCCCTGGAAAGAGGATTTGGCATTACCATTGGAAATTGCCTGCGGCGAATCATTCTTTCTTCATTGTATGGTGCGGCGATTGTCTCGGTGAAATTCGATGCCGTCATGCATGAATTCAGTGTTATTCCGGGAGTTCTTGAAGATGTTTCCGAAATCATTCTGAACTTGAAACAGGTCCGCTTTAAAGTTTCCGACCCAGAACCCAAAACCGTGCGCATCGATGCCAGTGGTGAGGGGGAAGTGACCGCCGGGGATATCATCAGCGATGACGGCAAATGCGAGGTGCTCAATACCAAGCAGCATATTGCTAGCTTGTCGGGCAAGGCCGTATTGAAAATGGAAATGAAAGTTCACATCGGCAAAGGCTACTGCCTGGCCGAGGCCAATAAGGACGAAGAGGCACCTGCCGGCACTATACCCATCGATGCCGTGTTTTCACCCATCAGACGGGTCAATTACACCGTGGGTAATGCACGTGTGGGCCAGCGCACGGATTATGACAAGTTTACCATGGAAATTTGGACTGATGGAAGCATTCTTCCAGAAGACGCCGTCGCATATGCGGCCAAGATACTCAAAGAGCAGATGTCGCTTTTTATTAACTTTGACGAACAGGTTGAGCCCCAGGCAGAAAAAAAGGACGATGGCCAGCAAAAACCAAGCTTCAATGAAAATCTTTATCGTAGCGTGGAGGAACTTGAGCTTTCCGTGCGCAGTGCCAATTGCCTGAAGAATGCGGATATCAACAAAATTTATCAACTGGTCAGCAAAACGGAAGCTGAAATGCTGAAAACAAAGAATTTTGGTCGCAAGTCTTTAAACGAAATTAAAGAGGTCCTGATCGAAATGGGATTGTCTCTCGGAATGAAACTGGAAGGTTTTGAACCACCCGAGGAAGATGCTGAGGAAGGAGAATAAATAGGGCTATGAGACATCGCAAAGCCGGTCTGAAACTGAATAGAACCCCGAGTCACCGCAATGCCATGTTTCGCAACATGGTGACTTCGCTGCTGAAACATGAGCGGATTCGGACCACCGGGGCAAAAGCCAAGGAGCTGAGACGCTGGGCGGACCATGTGATCACGCTGGCCAAACGCGGCGATTTGCATGCCCGACGGCAGGCGCTGGCCATCGTAAGAGAAAAAGACGTTGTCCACAAGCTTTTCGCGCAAGCTGCCGAGCGATTTGGAGCGATATCCGGAGGCTACACTCGTATTATAAAACTGGGTCGCCGTCCGGGAGATGCCGCACCCGTGGCGCTGGTAGAATTGGTGGCAGTGGCGCCGGCGAAAAAAAAGAAAGCCAAAAAGAAAAAATCGAAAGCTGGCGCAGCCCCTAAAAAAACCGCAGCCGGCAGCAAGACCACCGCAGATGAAAAAAAGGCAAAATCCGTAAAACCGAAGGATGCTGAAGGAAAGGTGGATAAAGCTTCCGGGAAGAAAACCAAAGCGAAATCAAAGGATGATGCGGTTAAGCCAGCTGCCAAGCCGGCTTCAAAGAAAAAAGCTGCCGGCGATGAAAAAGAAAAAAAGCCCGTGACCAAGACCGCAGCTGAGAAAAAAACCACCAAAGCAAAGCCAGCAGAGAGCGGTAAGGAAGATAAGCCTAAAAAGAAGGACAAGGGTGCCACCAAAAAAGAGGACACCGCCGATAGCAAGAAGAAAAAGCCTGCTGCCAAAAAAGCCCCTGAGGATAAGAAATAATATCAATACTGGTTTTTAATTTAACACCCAACAAAAAGGCCCTGCCATTTATGGCAGGGCTTTTTTATTTGAGGGTCCAGGGGGTCAGGGGTTCAAGGATTCAAGGGCTTTGTTTTTCTAAAGATTTTATCAGCGCTTTTAGGTCCCTCGGCCCCTGGAATCCTTGGCCCCTTGGACCCAATGCGCCAAAACCTGTAAATTGAAAACAACTCATTTTACCGTTTTCAACTGAAATCGGGAGGGGATCCGATCTTTTCCAGGGCCTCTTCGGCCGCTTCTTTGATTTCTTCATCAAAATTATCGGATAAAACCGTCTGCAGCCAGGCGGTCGCCCGCGGATCCCCGATTTCTCCGAACATGTAAAGAATGTCACCTTTGATCTGGTCGGAAACCTCGTCAAAACGCTCCCGAAGCGGGTGCAGCATCTCAGAAGCCAGACCGCCGTTCTCCGCGGCAATGGTTTCCAGCACCACCATGGCACCCAGCCGAAGCGACCACTGCTTGTGGGTGAGCAGATCGTAAAAGGCCGGAAAAATTTTGGCATCCTCCAGCATCATGGTCGCCAGGCGCTGAGCCTGCCCTTCTTTTATCATCGCTGCCAGAGACGAAGATCCCAACGATGCAGGTTCACGGGTGTTGATGATTTCAATGACTTCATTTAGCGGTATGGACCCGGTCCAGCGAAACTGCTTGTCCAGCAGCAACGTGGGTACGGATTGAATGCCGTCGTCGGCTGCCGGTTCGGGGAAAAGAGTGCCGTCCATAACGGTCAGTTCCAGATGTTTGTTTTCCAGGGGCAAGGGCAGCAGGCGCCGGACCACCTGGGGGCAATACGTGCAGGAGGGTGCGATATAAAGTGACAGGGAAGCCGGCAGCCTGTTTTGCGCCAGGCGGGTTACAGCCATCGACTGCGAGCCGTTCCAGTCACTGCCGCCCACCGCCTTGAGGGCTTCCAGAAACGGCGGCAGTTCATTTCCGGATGGAAGCGCCTGGTAGCGCAACCTGTCAGTGAGAAGGATGGATGGCAGCTCATCAGGGGCCCCCTGTTCAACGGTAACCCGGATTGCAGGTACCAGCCGGGCCAAGGCGCTGCAATAGTCCTTAAACAGCACATCAGCCTTATGTTGAGTGTGGTAGAACACGATGGCAAGCGGCTGGGACAGAAGCCCGTTTAGTTTGAGGATCTGCTTTTTTTCAAGCGGGGTAAACATGTTCAGATAAAGTATCACAGATGGATGGCGAAATCAACTTTGATGGGCATTGACTTATAGCTTTTTTCGATGGTATGGTCACTGATATTAGCCTGCTCTGCCTGATAAAGGAGAATCGTCGATGGATACCCGCCATATTTTAAAGGACAGGGTCGTTTTGGTGGTTGATGACGAGAACGATGTCACCGATACCGTCGAAGAAGTGCTCGACATGTGCTTCGTGCGCAAAACCGGTTTTTCGAAGAATTTGAAAAATCCATCGAGCAGAGCGAACAGGACGATTGCTGATGCCTGAATCCAAGTTGTCCACCCTGGCCGAAGCCATTGACCATTTTGTCCCCGACGGTAGCTCAGTTGCCATGGGCCTGGCGCTGGAATCCCTCATTCCGTTTGCAGCTGCCCATGAGATGATCCGGCAGCGCAAGCGTGATCTCACCTTGATCGGTCCGATTTCCGATATTTTATTTGATCAGATCATCGGTGCCGGATGCGTTCGTAAAATCCGGGCCGCCTGGGTGGGAAACGTTGTTACCGGTTCGAGTTATTCTTTTCGGCAGGGCATTGAATCGGGTCAACTGCAGATAGAAGACCATTCCAATTTAACGCTGGCGATGGCACTGCGGGCCGGGGCTATGGGGGTTCCTTTCATGCCGACACGCACGGCCCTGGGCAGCGACCTGTTCAAAACCAACCCGAATTTGAAACGAACGACATGCCCGTTCACCGGAGATCTCTTAACGGCGGTGGCCGCCATCAATCCAGATGTTGCCATCATTCACCTTCAGCGCAGTGACGAACAGGGCAACGCTCACGGGTGGGGAAATCTTGGGGTCTGCCGGGATGCCTGCCTGGCCAGCCGCCGGGTGATCATCACCGCTGAAGAAATCGTCTCCCCGGATGTGATCAGCAGCGATCCCAATCGTGTTATCACCCCCGGTTTTCGGGTCAGTGCCGTGGTACACCGCCCCTTCGGGGGGCATCCTTCCCCCGTTGCAGGATACTACAACCGGGATCATCAGATGTTTATCGATTATCGCAACGAAAGCAAAACTCCTGAGCTTTATGCAGCCTGGAAAAAACACTGGGTGGACCCCGTCCATAATCACCAGGATTACCTGGATATACTGGGAGAAGAACGGATGGCAGCGCTGGCGATCAGAAACCACGTTTTCTCGGAAGCGGCTGATTATGGATACTAGTTGGAATGATGAATGACGACTGACGACTTGGGGC
>JAOZSC010000202.1:4917-5596 GCA_029939875.1 Desulfobacterales bacterium | reverse complement strand
GATTTGATTATAAAAACACTGGCAGTCGGACCGATAATGGCAAATTGTTTTATCCTGGGCTGTGAAGAGACGCTGGAGGCCGTCGTGATTGATCCGGGTGATGAAGCCGACCGCATCCTGCGGGCCCTGGCCGAGTCCAATTTAACCGTCAAGTGGATCATTAATACCCATGGCCACTTTGACCATGTCAGCGCGAACAAACCCATGAAAGATGCCACTGCTGCGCCGATTCTGATCCATGCCGAGGATGCCCCCATGCTGGATGAGCTTTCCAACAGCGCGGCCGCCTGGGGCTTGAAAGCGGACAACTCACCCGCCCCGGACCGCTATTTAAATGACGGCGATGATATCCGCTTCGGCAAGATCACCCTGGGTGTGCTCCATACTCCCGGACACACACGGGGAGGGGTTTCGCTTCACACCGACGGGCATGTTTTTGTCGGGGACACCCTTTTTGCCGGCTCCATTGGCCGCACCGACTTTCCGGGCGGCAGTTTTGAATCCCTGAAACAGAGCATCCAAAAAAAACTCTTCGTGCTCGGCGATGATGTGCAGGTTCATACCGGGCACGGACCGTCGACGACCATCGGCAATGAAAGGCGTACCAATCCGTTCGTGGGAGAAAAGGCCTCGTTTTCAGGGTAAAAAGGTGATGGTTACAGCTTTGCCTGCACGGCTC
>JAOZSC010000202.1:0-4907 GCA_029939875.1 Desulfobacterales bacterium | reverse complement strand
CCGTATTCGATTCCCTGCCGTTTTAAGATATCGTAATAAATCATGATCTGCTTGATGTATCTGACGGGTTCGGTGCCGCGGCAATAGCCATACTTGGCTTTTTTGTAATATTTGCGGTATCTTAAAAGCGGAAAAGTTTTGGCCAGTGCCTCCCAGGAATTTGGGTCCAATTTCATTTTGACGGCCAGCCGGCGTGCGTCCTGAATATGCCCCTGGCCGATGTTATAGGCGGCCAGTGCAATCAACAGCCGGTCGGTGCCATTGAAAAGATCGTACAGCTTTTTCAGGTCGACGTAATCAAACTGCCCGATTTCACCCCCGACAGTGCAACATCTTCAAAAGGCCCCCAGCTGGCAGGAATTCATTTTAATTTTCAAGGCATCGCAGGCTGCACTGATGGTCATTTTGCGTACCTTGAATTTGTGGGCGAGATCCCAGGCATTACGGCAGGAAAGTTTTCCATCCACCAGGGCTGCTTCAATCGCCTCCGCCAGTCCGGGCGCTTCGGGCTTTTTCGGTTTAACCGTTTTTTCTCCCGGTTGGTAACCGAACAACCCCAGTTGGCATTTCATCAATTTTATTTCCATCAGATCCAGCGCTACGCCGATTTGCGCCGCTGAAATTTCAAGTTCCTCCGCAATTTGAAACGCAACGGCACAGGCCATTTGGCCGTTTTTGACCTTTTTTTCAATTTTTTCTTTAACCGCGGGCTCCAACCGGGCATCCGGCCCGTGTTTTTGCGAAAAATTGCCTTCGTCTTCACGCGTCATGGGAAATCTCCTTTTTCGTGGTGTTGTGTTTGTCCAGGATTCGGATAAAAAAAGACCGTTGCCAGCGCCGAACCGGGCTGCAGATTCCATATCAGCAATGGAGTCTGTTGCGGTTCTATTTTACTTGAATAATATCACCCCGTTTGATAACTTAATAATTTTTTAACGGTTTTCAAATTTTTCGTGCAACCCTCAATCGATCGAAGCAGTATATCATAATAGTATGTCATTTGTCATTAAGCGCAAAAAAACGCGACAGATCCGCATCGGGGCGGTTCCGGTGGGAGGCGATGCGCCGGTAACGGTGCAGTCCATGACCAATACGCCCACCGACGATGTTGAGGCCACCGTTTCCCAGATTCTGCGACTGCAGGAAGCGGGCTGCGAAATCGTGCGGGTGGCCGTGCCGGATGCGGCGGCCGCCGAAGCCATCCGCGCCATTAAAAAGGGGATTTCAATCCCCCTGATTGCCGACATCCATTTCGATCACCGCCTGGCCATTGCTGCTGTCCGGGCCGGGGCTGACGGGCTGAGGATCAATCCTGGTAATATCGGCAGCGCCCAGAAGGTAAAGAAGGTGGTGGCCTGTGCTGCCGATGCCGGTATTGCCATTCGCATCGGTGTCAATGCCGGGTCCCTCGAGAAGGATCTTCTTAAAAAATATAATGGTGTTACCGCCGGCGCCATGGTGGAAAGCGCCCTGCGGCACGTGGAAATGCTGAAATCGGTTGACTTTCACAGGATAAAGGTTTCTTTAAAAGCATCGGACGTGGCGCGCACGGTGGAGGCCTACCGGTTGATGGCGCAAAAAACGGATCTGCCCCTGCATGTGGGGGTGACCGAGGCGGGATCCTTGTATTCCGGGATCGTCAAATCCGCCCTGGGCATTGGAACGTTGCTGGCTGAAGGTATTGGAGACACCATACGGGTTTCTTTAACCCGCGATCCGGTTGAAGAAGTACGGGTGGGATTTGAGATTCTCAAAGCGCTGGGTATCCGCCGCCGAGGCCCGGAGATCATTTCCTGCCCCACCTGCGGCCGTTGCAGCATCGGGTTGTTTGATATCGTCGAACAGGTGGAAAAAGCCCTGTTGACCACCACGGCGCCCATCAAGATCGCCATTATGGGCTGCGTGGTGAACGGTCCCGGCGAGGCCCGGGAGGCCGACATCGGCATTGCCGGCGGTGAGGACACCGGCATTTTGTTTCGCAAGGGTAAGGTGGTTAGAAAATTTCCCCAGGACAAACTGGTGGGGGTGCTGCTGGCCGAAGTTAAAAAATTTGAGCGTAACCGGCGCGAGAAAATCGCGCTTCTGAAAAAGAAAGGTACCTTATGACAGGCAAAGTGCAGACGGCAATAAAACCGACAAGAGCAGAGGATTATCCGGAGTGGTACCAGCAGGTGATAAAAGCATCCGCTCTGGCCGAGCGCTCCCCGGTGCGCGGGTGCATGGTCATCCGGCCCTGGGGCTATGCGCTATGGGAAAACATTGTGCGTGTACTGGATGACATGTTTAAAGCCACCGGGGTTAAAAATGCGTATTTTCCACTGTTTATCCCTTTGAGCTTTCTGGAAAAGGAAGCCGAGCACGTGGAGGGCTTTGCCAAGGAGTGCGCTGTGGTCACCCATCATCGCCTGGAAAAAAATGCCGACGGCGCCCTGGTGCCTGCCGGGCGGTTGACCGAACCCCTGGTGGTTCGTCCCACCTCTGAGACAATTATCGGCGACTCGTTTTCCAAGTGGGTCAGCAGCTACCGCGATCTTCCCGTCTTGATCAACCAATGGGCCAACGTGGTGCGCTGGGAGATGCGTACCCGGCTTTTTTTGCGCACCAGTGAATTTTTATGGCAGGAGGGACATACGGCCCATGCCACCGGGCAGGAGGCGCTGGAGCGCACCCGCATGATGCTTGATGTTTACGCCCGCATGGCGGAGGAATATCTGGCGATGCCGGTGATGAAGGGCGCTAAAACCGCGGCCGAGCGCTTCCCCGGGGCGGTGGACACCCTGTGCATCGAAGCCATGATGCAAGATCGCAAGGCGTTGCAGGCCGGCACATCTCATTTTTTGGGACAAAACTTTGCCCGGGCTTCAGAAATTAAGTTTCAGACGGCCGATGAAGTTGAAGATTACGTCTGGACCACCTCCTGGGGGGCGTCTACCCGCCTTATCGGCGGGCTGATCATGACCCACGGTGACGACGACGGTCTGCTTTTGCCTCCCAGGGTCGCTTCTGCCCACGTGGTGTTGCTGCCGATCATCCGCAAGGACGCTGACAGACAGCGCGTTATGGATTACACTGAAAGCCTGGCTGCAGAGTTGAGGGAAAAATTTTATCACCACCGTAAACTCGTGATTGAAATTGACCAGCGGGATATCGGCGGCGCCAGAGGCTGGGACTGGATCAAAAAGGGTATCCCACTGCGGGTTGAAATCGGTCCCCGGGACATCGCGCAAAACAGTGTTTTCGTGGCCCGGCGCGACCGGGCCCATCGGGAAAAATATTCTATCCCCAAAGACCGGTTCGTGGCAGAAGTAACGGATATTTTGGATGAAATACAGGAAGCCCTTTTTACGCGGGCACTGGATTTTCGCAAGGAAAACACCGTCACTATCGAGGGCAACGCAGCTTTTTACGATTTTTTTACCCCTAAAAATCCGGACAAACCGGAAATCCACGGGGGCTTTGCCATTTGCTCTTGGTGCGGGGAGGCTGCCTGCGAGCAAAAGATAAAAGAAGACCTGGCCGTGACCATCCGCTGCATTCCCTTTGAACAGGAAAGCGGCCCGGGGCCCTGTGTCGGTTGCGGCAAGCCAGGAAGCCACCGGGTGGTGTTTGCCAAGGCATATTAAAAAGCAGTGCGCTAAAGTTAAGGTATTCTATCGATTATAAAAGCATCAGAAACTCACGTTAAGTTCTCACTGTATTCTTTGTTTCATGATTAGAAGTGCTTATTTCTTCAGGGGTGATCTGAATTGATTCGCATCAATGACATCCTGGACAAGATTACCGCCTACCATCCGGAAGCGGACCTGGATATCGTCGAACGCGCCTACGTTTATACCGCGCGGGTGCATGCCGGCCAGGTGCGCCTGTCGGGTGAGCCCTACCTTTCCCACCCCCTTGAGGTGGCCGGCATCCTGGCCGATATGAAACTGGATACCACCAGTATTGTCGCCGGTTTTTTACATGACGTTATCGAGGACACCCATGCCACTGCAGAAGAAATCGGGGAACTGTTCGGCCCGGAAGTGTTGCACATCGTCTCCGGCGTAACCAAGCTTTCCAGCCTGTCCTTTCACAGTTCCCGAGCGCGGCAAGCCGAGAGCCTGCGCAAAATGATCCTGGCCATGGCAGACGACATCCGGGTCATCATGATCAAGCTGGCGGATCGGCTTCACAATATGCGTACCCTGCAGTTCCATAAGCCCGGCAAGCAGCGGCAGATTGCCCGGGAAACACTTGACATCCATGCTCCCCTTGCCGCCCGTCTTGGAATTTATTGGATTAAAAATGAACTGGAAGAAACTGCCTTCAAGTTTTTTCAGCCCGATGAATACAACCAGATTAAAATACTGGTGGCCAAATCCCGGTCTGAGCGCGAGAAGTATATGGAAACCGTCAAGAACCGCATCCAGAAAAAAATGGATGAAGCCGGCTTGTCGATCGAGGTACTGGGGCGTAACAAGAACTATTACAGCATCTACAATAAAATGGTTTCTCAAAACCTGCCCTTTGAAGAAATCTACGACATCATCGCCTTTCGCATTATCCTCGATTCCATTTCCCACTGCTATGAAGTCCTGGGGCTGATTCATTCCATATGGAAACCCATTGATCATAAGTTCAAGGATTACATCGCCCGGCCCAAGCCCAACATGTACCAGTCACTGCATACCACGGTTATCGGTCCCTTCGGCGAGCGCATTGAAATCCAGATCCGCACCCAGGAAATGGACCGGGTTGCCCAATCCGGTATTGCCGCCCATTGGAGCTATAAGGAAGGCCGGAGTATTGATGAAAATATCAGCAAAAAATTCGCCTGGATTCAGGACCTGGTGGACAACCAGAAAAATTTTCTCGACCCGGGCGAGTTTCTGGAAAATGTGCGCATCGACCTGTTCCAGGATGAAGTT
>JAOZSC010000006.1 GCA_029939875.1 Desulfobacterales bacterium | reverse complement strand
ACTCGGCGCGGGTGGCACCCGGCAGCAGATTGTCGAGAACAATCCCTACAATGGCGGTTACCGCCATACCGGTGCTCAGGATAGCCTGAAAAATGTTGCCGATGACATTGAGAAAATCACCCTGCTGCCCCCAGGCGAGAGCGCCGCTGACGATGGCGCCGGTCGCCACGTCATAATGGGGTGTAAACCAGAACGGTACACTCAAGCCGGCAAAAAACGACAGGCCGATAATAAACAGATTGCGCGAATTGTTCAGATTGACGATTTGCAGGTTGGACAGCCCCACAGATGCGATCATGCCAAAAAGACCTACAAACATGGCACCGACCACCGGCATGGGCAGGGTGGCCAGAATGGCCCCAAATTTGCCCACGATGGGGATGACCAGCATGGCCGCCGCACCGCAACGGATAACCCGGCGGCTGGCCACCTTCGTCAGGCCGATGGAGCCGATATTTTCAGAGTAAGTCGTGGTTCCATTACAGGTCTGCAGGACACCGGCGATCAGGCAACCGAGGCCTTCGGCTCCCAGCCCCCGGGAGATCATTTTGCCGGTGGGAACCGGGGCTTCTGAAATGCGGGCGCAAGCGTAGTAGTCGCCGATGGATTCGATCATCGATGCCAGGTAACCGGCCAGCATCCCGAATACCCCGGCCCACAGGGTGGCGCTGCCGAAATCCGGAAAACCCCACTTGAAAGGAACCATGGGTTTGAAGCTGATCCAGTCTGCAGCAGCGACCAGACCGAGTTTGCCGGCCAGGTTGGCGGCATTACCGTCGGGAATGAGGCCGAAGACGGTGCCGACCAGCGCAGCCAGCCAGCCGGTGGCAATGGCCAGCAGGACCGGAAAGAGCAAAAATACTTTGGATTTCAAGGAAAACACCTGGGAATAAAGAATCAGTGCCACCAGGGTGATCAGCGAGATGATCCAGTTGGTGGCCATCCAGGGGGCGCCGATGCCGAAAAGCGCCAGACCGATCATGGCGATGGTGGGCCCGATGACAATGGGGCTGATAATTTTGCGTACCTGCCCCATGATTCCCGTGTAGCCGAGAAAAATTTCCACCACCGAGGCGATCATGATGGCCCCGGCTATTTCCTGGACCTGGATCTGCCAAAGGGGGGTTGTGCCGGTGAGCTTTTTGGCGGCCACCATTCCGATAATGGCAAACGTGGGCCCCAGAAATGAGAAGGTTCCTCCCTGGACGACCGGCAGGCGGTTTCCCAGGGGAGACTGCTGGATCAGGGTGCAGATGCCGGACGTAAAAAAGATGGTGGAGATCAGCAGGGCCAGTTGATGCGCAGGCATTTTGATGGCGCCGCCGATAATAAAGGGAATCAGGACCGTGGCTCCGAACATGGTCAGGTATTGCTGGATTCCGAGCAATATCGCCATGCCCCACTTGGGTTTACTGCCGATGGGGTAGACAATCCAGTGTTTGTGTTCCTCTTTTTGTTCTTCGCTCATTATCTGTTTTCCTCCTTGCTTATAGTTGGCCCCCGTGGGGAGCGGTTAATATCTGAATCTTGCATATAAAAGCCTCCAACTCGTGCAAAATCCAGGTGTTAAATTCGGTACGTTCCGCCGAACTTATGCCGTCAGCCGGCGATGGTTCGGCTTAAATCCGCGTACATGTCGGGGCGTAAATCCCGGAAAAACTGCCAGCCGTCGCGGACTTCCCGGATTTCTTCCAGGTCCAGGTCGGCCACCACGCCTTCATCCTTGTCCTCGCTGCCCTTGACTATGATTTGTCCCCGGGGATCCACAAAATAACTGGAGCCGTAAAAGCGGCCGAACTCCCAGGGTTTTTCCAGGCCGATGCGGTTGTTGGCGCCGATAAAAACCCCGTTGGCCACCGCCTGGGCCGGCTGTTCGAGCTGCCACAGGTACTGGGATTTTCCGGCGGTGGTGGCCGAAGGGTTGAACAGGATTTCAGCGCCTTTGAGGGCCAATATGCGCGCGCATTCCGGAAAATGGCGGTCATAGCAGATGTAGATGCCGATTTTGGCATAGGCGGTTTCAAACACCGGAAATCCCAGGTTGCCGGGTTTAAAATAAAATTTTTCCCAGAATCCCGGCCAGGTATGGGGGATGTGAATTTTGCGAAATTTCCCCAGATAACTCCCGTCCGCATCCACCACGGCGGCGGTGTTAAAATAGACACCGGCAATTTCCATTTCGTAAACCGGGATGATCATCACCATCTGATATTTTTTGGCATATTCGGCCAGCCGCTCGACGGTCGGTCCCGGAACCGTTTCGGCATTGGCGTACCACTTGGTGTCCTGCTCGGCGCAAAAATAAGGACCCGAAAAAATTTCCTGCAAGCACAGGATCTGAACGCCTTTTTTGCCGGCTTCTTCTATCAGCGGCAGGTGTTTTTGGATCATGGCCTCTTTGATTTCAGCCGGCGTGCCGTCATGCTTGGCGTTGGCGGCCTGAATATGGGCGCATTTGACGATTCTGGACATATGTTGTACCCCCCTTTAGCAGATTGATTGGATAAATTTTCCCATATATATGGCTAACGAAAATTGGCGTCAAGTTTTTTATGAAACCATCAAATTAAATGAATGATTTTTGGTGCTGATGGGCGGTTAGCAATTGACAAGTTTGCGCAACGGGCGTAAATTTAAAACCCTGTTTTAAACCAGGCAACACCTGTTGATTGCCTGTGGCCCGAGGTTGGCAGCGGATTTTTTCCAGTGCAAAGGACAGGGGGATCGTTTTTTCAGCGGTTGCTGCTCCCGGGGGTGCCAAATACAATTATCAAAAGGAGGAACCATCGTGAGCAATGCGGATAAATTCAAACAGATGAGCAAGGGACTCGATCTGGCCCAGGCGATTTTTGAGGCCGATCGCTGTCTGCTTTGCCATGACGCTCCTTGTTCCGAGGGGTGTCCGGCCGATACCCGACCGGCGGATTTTATTCGAAAGCTGCGGTTAAAAAACATTACCGGAGCCATTCGTACGATTAAGGAAAACAACATTCTGGGCGGGGCCTGCGGCGTGCTTTGCCCTACGGCGCGCCTGTGCGAGGAAAAATGCAGTGCCGTGTTCAAATCTGAAAATCGACCCGAGGGCGCTGATCGCCCCATCCAGATCGGCAAAATCCAGCGGTTTTTAATCGAACACGCCTGGCAAACGGGTTTCAAGGTCTTCGATGAAAAACCGGCGCTGCGACCTGAAAAAGTTGCCGTGGTGGGCTCCGGTCCTGCAGGGTTGAGCTGTGCGGCCGAACTGGCCAAAGACGGATTTTCGGTGACGGTTTTTGAAGCCAGGCCGGAGCCGGGCGGGGTGCTGCGTTACGGGGTCGTGTCCTACCGGTTCGATATGAATTTTTTCGAACATGAATTGAATGATATCAAAGAACTGGGGGTTGAGTTCCAGTGCAACAGCCCCATCGAGGGAAAAGAAGGCGCCGAAAAACTTCTTAAAGATGGATTCAGTGCAGTGTTTTTGGCCCCCGGCCTCTGGGCGGCTGCCAGCCTTAAACCGGACGCAGCCGGCATTGACGGCCTGTTTTCATCGGTGGATTATCTGGCGGCCTTGCGCGACGGCCGCTTTGAAGAGGTGGAGGCCAAAATAAAGGGCAAAACCGTGGCGGTCATCGGCGGCGGTTCGGTGGCCATGGACTGCATCATGTCGGCCGCCAAACTGGAGCCCAAAGACGTCTACCTGGTTTATCGGCGTTCCTACCTGCAGATGCCGGCTGAATCCGATGAATTGATCGAGGCCCAGGAGGAAGGTGTCCATTTTTTACTGCTCAACCAGCCGGTGGATTATGTGACCGATAAAAGCCAGCGGCTCAAGGGCCTGAAGCTGGCCCGCACCCGCCTGGGAGCGCCGGATGCCTCGGGCCGCCGCAAACCTGAGTTGATTGAAGGTTCACAATGGATCCTGGATTCCGACGTGGTCATCGAGGCCATCGGCAACCAGGCCCCGGAGGATTCCACCGACTGGTATCCTCATGTTGCGGTAACGGATAAAAAGCTCATCAAGGCCGATCCGAATACGGGCAAAACATCGGTGGACGGAATTTTTGCCGGCGGGGACATTGTTCGCGGGCCGGCGCTGGTGGTCACCGCCGTTGCCGACGGCAAGGTGGCCGCCCGGGCGATTCGGGAGTACCTGGGCAATTAAGCGTGAATAGAAAGTCGCCTGGTTCAAAACAACTGATATGAACGCGAAGTGCTCCATGTCAGTGGTCCGTTGTCCGTAGTCCGTTGGGGATAAATGAAGCGGACATAATTGATACGCAATCAACTGAAGTATTATTCCAAACGTTCGCGAAGTGAGCGTCTTTGACAGGAGGAAGCATCGTGGCCAATAACATTGATTTATCAATAGATTTTTGTGGTGTGAAATTTAAAAACCCCTTTTTGCTGTCCTCATCCCCGGTTTCGAATAGTGCCGAAATGGTGGCCCGTTCCTTTGACGCCGGCTGGAGCGGGGTGGTTTTTAAAACCCTGAATTCGGACCGGCTGCCGATCATCCATCCGTCGCCCCGGATGCATTGTCTGCATCTGGGCAGCCAGAAGGAGATGGCGGTCCAGAACGTGGAGCAGATTTCAGACCGTCCCCTGAAAGACAACCTCATGGAGATGCTCTATCTGAAAAAGCATTATCCGGATCATCCCATCATTGCCAGCATCATGGGGTTTTTCCTTGACGAATGGGTGTACCTGGCAAAGATTGCCGAGGACAACGGCGCTGACATGCTGGAGCTCAACTTTTCCTGCCCTCACATGTGCATTGAGGGCGCGGGGCATAAGGTGGGGCAGGCCTTTCAACTGCTGGAAGGCTTCACCGAGGCGGTTAAAAAAGCGGTCTACATTCCGGTGATTGCCAAGATGACCCCCAACATTACGGATATGAACGAACCGGCCATGTATGCCAAAATGGGTGGTGCGGACGCGATATCCGCTATCAATACCGTCCGCGGGATTTCCGAAATCGGCCTGGACGACTGGGTGCCGCGGCCCAATGTATTCGGCAAGGGGGCCATCAGCGGGACTTCCGGCCCGGCGGTTAGACCCATCGGGCTGAATTTTATTGCTTCCATGGCCCAGAACATGGCGTTGGGTGTGCCGCTTTCGGGCATCGGCGGCATCGAGACCTGGGTCGATGCTCTGGAATACATTCTGGTGGGGGCATCCACCATTCAGGTCACCACGGGAATCCTGCATTACGGCTACCGCATCGTTGAGGACATGATCGAAGGACTGTCCGATTACATGGCCGGACGCGGTATTTCCAGGGTTTCGCAATTGGTGGGCAAAGCGTTGCCCAACCTGTACGAAACTGATCATTTTGAACTGGATCGCCAGGGAATTACCCAGTATGATCTGGATCGTTGCATTGGCTGCGGCCAGTGTTACATCGTGTGCCGGGACGGTGCCGGCCAGGCCATCGAATGGGATGCGCAAAACCGCCGGCCGAAACTAATCGAGGAAAAATGCCTCAGCTGCATGATTTGCAGCTTTGTTTGTCCGGTTCCCGGGCTGATTTCCTTCAAGGAAATGCCGTCGGACTGGAAACGTCGGGAAACCGAAGTGATGGATACCAGCCTGGAAAAACAGATTAAAATAGAGCCATTTACAAAGGAGGGTCCAAATGCATGTAATGTTTAAAGGCGGAACCGTCGTAAACGCGACCGGCCGTTATCTGGCCGACGTCTTTGTCGACGGGGACAAAATCAAAGCGATTGGAACCGATCTGGACAACCCGGCCGATGAGGTTGTAGATGCCAGGGGCAAATACATACTGCCCGGCACCATTGATCCCCACACCCATATCTCCATGCCTTTTATGGGAACTTACGCCCAGGATGACTATGAAACCGGCACCTTGGCAGCGGCCTGTGGCGGGGTTACCTGCGTGGTGGATTTTGACCTCCAGCAAAAAGGGGAAACCCTGCTGGAGGCCCTGGAACGCAAAAAAGCCCTGGCCGATGGCAAGGTCTGCGTGGATTACTCCCTGCACCCGGCGGTCATGGACCCCCGGCCCGAGGTTATCGCAGAAGTGAAAAACGCCTGCCGGGATTATGGCACGCCCAGCTTCAAGATTTTTATGGTTTACGATTTTCGGGTGGATGATGCCATCATGATCAAGCTGCTGGAAGAGACCAAAAAATACGGCGGGCTGGTCCAGGTACACGCGGAAAACGTTTATATCATCCAGCACATGAACGAGGTGCTGGAAAAAGAGGGCAAACTGACGCCCTATTATCATGCTGTCAGTCGTCCGAATATTGCCGAGGAAGAAGCCATCGGTCGAGCGGCGAAAATGGTGGAGCTGACCGGCTCCCGGATTTACATCGTGCACCTGTCTTCCAAAGAAGGCCTGTGGAAAGTCAAGGAAGCCCGGGACCGCGGCATTGATGTTTTCGCCGAGACCTGCCCCCAGTACCTGCTGCTCGACGAAGAGCGTTACAAAGAGCCGGATTTCAACGGTGCCAAGTACGTCATGTCGCCGCCGTTGCGGACCAAAGAGAGCAACGCGGCCCTGTGGGGCGGGCTGCGAGGCGGTGATTTGCAGGTGGTGGCCACCGATCACTGCCCTTTTGACTTTAAGGGCAAAAAGGATATGTTCGGCAAGGATGACTACAAGAAAATTCCCAACGGGGCGCCCGGAATTGAAACCCTGCTGATGCTGCTGCATTCCGAGGGAGTGGTCAAGGGCCGCATCAGCCTCGAGCGCATGGTGGAGGTGCTGTCCACCGGCACCGCCCGGATGTTCGGTTTAAAGGAAAAAGGCGAGATCGCCGTGGGCAAGGATGCCGATATCGTGGTTTTTGACCCGACGTGCAAGTTTACCATCACCCAGGACAAACTGCACATGAACGTGGATTACACGCCTTACGAGGGTATGGAAGTCACCGGCATGCCCAGCGCGGTTTACTCCCGGGGCCGGAAAACGGCCCGATGGAACGGCAAGCAAATGGAATTCGTCGGCCAGGTGGGTCACGGCCGATTTGTCAAGCGCGAGCCTTTCGAGGGTTTTTAAACACGTCCACATGGCATTGAAGTATTCTCAAAAATAAGGTGCGGGGAATCAGCATTTTTGGGTTTAATTCCCCGCAGCTTGCTGCGGTAAAATCGGTTCAATCAACTTTCAGATACCTCGTGGCTTGCCGCGAGGCAATTCATTCATTTTGGCTTGCTTCAAGTCTCCAAGCCTAACAGCCGGGCCGCGTTGTAATATAACCACTTGCCTTTGACCTCTTCTTTAAGGGGCAGTTCCATAATTCCGTCTGCCAAATCCTTTATTGACAATCCCATTAACAGCTGGGTGGAACCGAACAGGATTTTATCCTGCAAAACCGAGTTGCCGAAATGAAGCAATGGCTCCCAGCCGGTCCCGGCCATGCCGATATACTTCGGCAGGTAGGAAGCAATATCGATGAAAACATTCGGATTTCTCCAGGCAACGGCAACCATTTCATTAACCCACGGCCATCCGCCATGGCCCGCAATTATTTTCAAATCCGGAAAATCCTGTGCCACAACGTCTATGTAAATCGGTCGTTCGACCTCCATCGTAAGCGTGGAGTAGTTGATTGAAAGATGGAACCAGACGGGGATTCCCAATTCAACGCAGGTCGCGTATAGGGGATACATTTTGGCATCATTGGGCGTGATGCTGAACATAAACGGCCGCATTGCTATTCCTCTGAGCCCCAGTTCGTAACTGCGTCGGATCTCACTGATGGCATCCGGGCCCTTGAGAGGATCTATCCCGGCAAAGCCGGTGAATTTTTCTGGGTATTTTTGAACGATATCAGCGTAATAGTCATTTGAAAGACCCTTTAATCCACTGGGGGTTTCTTCGTCCAGGTTGAAGATAACCGCCTTTTCAACGCCCATTTCATCAAGCTGTTTTACAAAATCCTCCAAAGACGTCGACAGCTTTGCCATCTGCGGGGAAAGCGCTTCTTGCAACTCTTTTTCACCCATGGTTGTTTTCATGCGATATAACTCATCGGCCTGTAATCCGAGCAGGGGCGCAATTCTGGGACCAAAAACATCTTTCAGATAACGCGCCATTTGCGGCGGCAGTGATACGATGAGATCGACCAGAACTTCCTGTGTGGGTACGTAACAGAGCGAATCGATGATTCTATATTTTTTTCTCATATCTGACAGCGCCTTTCCCATATCTCGAATGCCGGCAGCTTATTTTTCATTGGCCGATTGCAGCACGGCGTGCAGCAGCACGTTGGTGCCGGCTTCGCAGTCTTCCCAGCGGCTTTTTTCCACCTCAACATGGCTGCGGCCACCAATGCTGGGAATAAAAATCATGGCCGTGGGACACACCTGGTTCATATAACTGGCATCATGGCCGGCCCCGCTGACCATGTGCAGGCTGGGATAGCCCAGGGCCCCGGCCGTATCCAGAATCAGCTGCACCCGTTTTTCATCGAACGGTGAGTGCTTGACGCGCCAGGTTTCTTCGATTTTTATCGGACACCCCCTGCGTCCGGCAATACTTTCAAAGTCCTTGCGGACCAGTTCCCAGGCCTTCAGGGCATGGTCGTCATCCCAGGAACGGATGTCGACAGTAAAGTGGACCTTGTCCGGGATAATGTTTCTGGAGTTCGGATAGTTTTGAATTTCCCCCACGGTGGCCACCATGTTGCCGCCCATGCGCTCAGGCAGTTCGTTGACTTTTAAAATCATTTCAGCTGCCGCACACAGGGCGTCGTGGCGCCCTTGCATGGGCGTGGGGCCTACCTGGTTGGCTTCGCCTTCTAGATACACGTCATACCAGTGCAGGCATAAAATCCCCTTGGGTGCCCCGATAATTTTTGCCTCCCTTTCAAGAATCGGGCCCTGTTCAATGTGATATTCATAATAACAGTGTACCGGCCATTTGCGACAGGGGCTTGTTCCCTTATAGCCGATGCGGATGAGCTCATCTTCAAAGCGCTTGCCGTTGATATCGGTCCGGTCATAGGCCCAATCCCTTTCAAGGGCCCCGGCCCACACACCGGAGGCCACCATGGCCGGGGAAAAGCGTGATCCTTCCTCGTTGGTCCAGTCAACGATGACAATGGGGCGTTGGGTTTCAACATTATTTTCATGCAGCGTGCGCAGGACTTCCAGCGGGCCCATCACCCCTAAAATGCCGTCAAAGCGGCCACCTTTGGGCTGGGAATCAATGTGGGAGCCGCTCATTATCGGCGGCAGGTCATTGTTTTTCCCGGCCCGTCGGCCGAAGATGTTGCCCATTTCATCGACGGTGATTTCCAGCTGCAGTTCTTTCAGCCAGCTGACAAAAAGATCCCGGGCCTGTTTGTCCTCATCAGAAAGTGTTAAACGCTGCACGCCGCCGCCGGGAGTGGCCCCGATTTTTGCCATTTCCTCAAGTGTGCTTTGCAGTCGCCTTCCATTGATTCTCAAGTCTTTCAGTTCCATTTGGTTACCTCCAGTGATTCTGAGCGGTTCCAGGTTCAGAGTTCAGGGTACCTGGCGCGTAGCGCTCCCCTGAACCTGTAATCTATGAATTACATAAAATTAATCCATGAAAGGAGCATATAATTAGAATGCCGGTATGTCTAGAACAATCGAATCAGCATCACGCCGGCGACCAGCAAGGCCACCCCCAGCATTCGCAGCCCGCTGGCGGGATGCATCGAGTATCCCAGCCAGCCGAAATGGTCCAGAACCAGTGATGCGATCATCTGACCGGCGACGATCAGTGCCACCATGGCAGTGGCTCCCAGCCGCGGGGCCAGCACAATGGTGGAAGCCACAAAAAACGCGCCGAGCAATCCCCCGCTCCATATCCACCAGGGGTAGCGTGAAATGGTATCTCCGGCCGGCCAGGGAATTCGCAGTACCAGGGCATAGACGACCAGGCCGATGGTGCCCACCGCAAAGGAAATCGCAGCAGCCAGAATGGCCGAGCGGCTCCACAGGTTCAGCTGGGCATTGATGCCGGCCTGGGTCGGCAGACAGAAGCCGGCCACAATTGCCAGCAAAATATAAGTCAGAAGCGAAATCATTAGAAGCGATGTTCCTTTCAAAGCGCTGATGTCAGCCCGCAGGGTTCGGCCAAAATAGATAACCAGACCGGGTTGTCCAAACGGTCTTTCGCTTTTGTATATCATGGGCGAAAAATTTCAACCCTAATTGATAGTTTAAATTTTTCCAATCATCAGGTAAAGTTTCAGGCCGCCATGGGCGAACCGGTGACGTTTGAGTCTGAAAGGGATCGTATCGGCAACTTTTTTTTCCGCGGCGATCAGCACCAGTTTCCACCCCTTAAAGTCGGTTTCCAGCTTATTGCAGATGGCTTTATACAGCCGGGCGCTTTGCGGCCGTGTTCCAATCCTTTGACCATAAGGCGGGTTGATGGCGATCATCCCGGTGCCAGTGGCAAACTCCCGGGGGGAAAGTTCGAAAAAGTCGCGCTTGGCAATTTCAACCGTGTCGGATAGCCCGTGGCGGTTGGTGCAGTGCGCCAACCGGCGGCAGGCCGTCGGATCGTGATCGGAGGCGAAGATCAACGGTTTTGCCGGTCGCGCAAAATAATTTCCAGCTTGCTGCCGCAGGTGTTTAAAGCGTTTTTCCTGGTAGGAGGGCCACCCGGAAAAAGCAAAATTCCGGTACCAGCCCGGTGGGATGCTTTTGGCCATCAGTGCGGCTTCCAGAGAAAAGGTCCCCGTCCCGCACATGGGATCCACCAGCGGTTGCTTTGTGTTATAGCCAGCCAGCATCAGCGCCGCGGCCGCCAGGGTTTCCCTCAGAGGCGCGGTGCCTGGATGTTTTTTAAGGCCGCGTTTATACAAGTTGGCGCCGCTGCTGTCGATGGATACCGTAAAACGATCATCGATCCCGCGCACATAGATTCGCTGGGATGACGGCGCTGTCTGGTTTTGCGCATCACTGTTTTCCGGTCGCCCGAGATACCCGGTGATGCCCTCTAAAAAGCGGTTTGCAATCGCTCCCGTATGATAAATCCTGCAGTGGCGGGTGGTGGCATGAATCTGCGGTAAGCTGTTGCCATGAAGGTAGAGCTCCCAAGGGATAGCGGCGATTTTTTTTTCAAGTTGTCGAAAGTTGGTGCTGGTAAAGGCAGTAATCCGCAGCAGGATGCGGCTGGCGGTGCGCAGATGCAGGTTGGCCAGGTAGCAGTCCTGGAGGCAGCCGCTAAATTCCACCCCGCCGTTAACCACCGTGGCCTCATGGATGCTGAGCGGCAGGGCCGTCAATTCCTTTAAACACAGGGGCTCGAAACCGGTGGGAACAGCCGCAAAATAGCGGCGCGTCCGGCCGATGACATGCCGTTTGATGCGTTTAAACAATGGTGTTTCAGTGGACATTTTACTGGAATTTCAAATTATATTATCGTAATTTCTCAAAAAGTTGCGGTCGCCCCGCGCCATATGTGTTTTGATTTCGCTAAAGGCGTCCATTTGGGGCCCCATCGCATCGGTTGGCTAAATTTTAAGAACTCGTCGCAAGCTCCTCAGACAGCTTAAAATTTTTAACGCCAACCGTCCCAATTAACTCAATCACCTCAATCAACTTAATCACCTCAATCAACTTAATCAACCCAATCTCCTGAACCAACCCCATAAGTTCGAGTGCCTATCATCTATCCAGCTGAGAACTTCGATTGACATTGACCCGGGTTTGCGGTAACAGGTTTCGATAAAATTAATGATTTCAGGCGAAGGAGGAAATATGGCTGGGATAAACAAGGCGATTTTGATCGGTCGACTGGGCAATGATCCCGAGGTTCGTTATACCCCGAGCGGTGCTGCGGTTGCCAATTTCAACATTGCAACATCAGAGGAATGGAAAGATAAGGATACGGGCGAGAAAAAAGAGCGCACCGAATGGCATCGTATTGTGGCCTGGAGACGGTTGGGGGAATTATGCGGGGAATATCTGTCAAAAGGGCGGCAGGTCTATATTGAGGGACGTATTCAGACGCGTTCCTGGGAAGACCGGGACGGGAACAAACGCTATACCACCGAAATTGTGGCCAGCGATGTGCAGTTTCTGGGCGGCAGGGAAAATTCTGGTTCCGGTGGGCGACCATCTGGACAGTCGGGCAACGATTTTGCGGGGGCACCAGGACCGGGACCGGAAGACGACGATATCCCTTTTTAAACCGACGGATGCAATAAACCGCTGCCGGCATGCCGGGTGCAGCATTACGCCCGACGCCGGGACCTGCAGTGCGCCCGGTAGTCGGGCGGCACTGTGACAGGGCGGACAACAGGGCGCTGTTTGGCTTTGTTACGGAAGCAACCTCCAGGTGTTTGTCGGGGGGGCCGTTCGGAGGGGAAGCTGTGTTTCAGGATTTGTCTTTTTCTTCTATTTTTTCCGGATCCTTTTTTTCTTCTTCCGATGAGGCGCCTTTAAAATTACGGATGGCTTTGCCCATGCCGGCGCCGATTTCCGGCAGCTTGCCGGCCCCAAAGATGATCAGGATAATGACCAGGATGATGATAAGTTCCGGCATTCCAATTCCAAACATGTTTCCTCCTATTCCCCAGGCCTGGTTTGTTTGAGTTCGTTTAGAAGCTGTTTGAACTCTTTTGATTTTATATAGCTGTCAATGCTGGCCTGGTAATCAACCCATTTTTTCCAGGAATCAAGCCAGGTCTCATTGTGCCAGTAGCAATCCGCGTCTCCGCCTCCCTTTAGTCGCGCGATAAAATCCAGATACTCTTCGGCGCAGCCCTCGCAAAAGTTGTAAGGTACCCGGCGCTTATGATGATGACGGTGATGGATCGAATCTGCCGTGTTGCGACTGATCTGGGTGCCGCATTTTTCACATTTAAATGAGCACTGGGTACACTGTAGAACCTTGCGAACAGCAAGGACCTTACTTTTTTTGATTAAGGCGGATCTTTTTTCCTCGGAAAGGTCTTTTTTATTTTCGAATGATATAATGTCAGCCACGGGGCACCCCGAACGTGCAAACTGATTTTTTTCGCCGACTGAAGCCGCCTACTTCGGAATTTGCGGCATGTCCCGGCTGACTGAATATAGCACCAGCCCGGTAGCGTGTCAATCATTTCGGGTGGGAGGTAAATGTTTCTATCCGGGGCTTTAAAAACCCATGGTTCCACTGAACGGAAAGGCAGCGCCATCTTGCCAAACAGGTTTGGGCGTGTTAACTTTACCGCTGATGGGATATTTTAACTTTTGACAGAATCGTGTAACGATATGACCTCAATTGAGTGCAACGCAACTGGTTGGTTGTCCGTCGTCAGTTGTCCGTTGCCTGTTGAAGGGCATAATGGTTGATTTTTAAAAGGATCATTTTTTTAACCGAAAACTTTAAATGAGGTCGTAAATGACAGACAATCACAGAGGAAAACAGTTTTCAGGGGCTACACGCTATGTATTGGATGCGGAACTGGCCAAAATCGTCAACATTACCATGGCACTTGAAATGCCTCTGCTGCTCAAGGGAGAACCGGGGACCGGCAAAACCATGCTGGCCCATGCGATTGCGGAGAATCTAAAAATGCCGCTGATTGTGCTCAACGTGAAATCCAGCATGAAGTTGATCGATGCGCTGTATCAGTATGACACCCTGACGCGTCTTAACGACAGCCGGTTCGGAGATTCCAGCCGGGATGTCAGCAATATTGAAGACTACATTAAAATGGGTAAAATCGGCCAGAGCTTCACGGCCGACCGCCGCACCGTGCTTTTAATCGATGAAATCGACAAGGCAGACACGGATTTTCAGGATGACATGCTCGATGTGCTGGACCAGATGGAGTTTGATATCATCGAAATTGACAAAACCCTTAAAGCCAAATCTCGCCCGGTGATCATCATTACGTCAAACTCCAAGAAAAACCTGTCGGATCCTTTCCTGGGCAGGTGCAATTTCCACCATATTGCCTTTCCCGACCCGGAGATGATGCGCCGGATCATCGCTGTTCATTTCCCCGATATCGATACGGATCTCATGCAACAATCCGTGGCGGCCTTTTATCGCTTGCGCGATCTGGATGCCATCGAAAAAAAACCTGCCACCCGGGAGTTGCTCAACTGGATCAGAGCCTTAAGAACCGACCCCGATTTCAAGCCGAAACAGCTGGCCAAAGGCGACGTGCCGTATCTGGGGGTGTTGTTCAAAAGAAGCCAGGATCTGCAGCGCGCCCAGGCAATGGGCACCGGCAGGCGGGCGTACTAATAGATGGTTGGTTGAGTTGATTAAGTTTAATAAGTTGAATTGGTTAAAGGAATTCTACCATTAACATTAAACGGATCCATCTGATCAACCAGCCCTTACTCAACGCAATCAACATAGTCAACCTAATCAACCAAATCAGTGAAGCTTTAACGATGTTTGTCGATTTTTTCTATAAATTAAAAGAAGTCGGAGTCCCGGTCAGCCCCACGTCTTTTTTAACCCTGCAAAAGGCGATGGCCGTCGGACTGGTCACCGGGCTGGATGATTTTTACACGGCTTCACGCACGGTACTGGTCAAAAGTGAGCGTTACTTTGATCTTTTTGACCAGGTGTTCGCCCATCATTTCCAGGGCGCTGAACTGCCCGATTACGAAGGCCTTGAGCTGGATGAAATGGCGAAAATGATGCTGGACGCCTGGTTGCAAAACCCCCGCGAGCTTTCAAAAATGATGGGTACCGACGAGTCGGCCCTGAGCAAACTGTCCCCCGAGGAGCTGATCGATTATTTTAAGGAACGCCTGAAAGAACAGACCGAGGCGCATCATGGCGGTTCCAGGTGGATCGGCACCGGCGGGTATTCGCCGGTGGGCCATTCAGGGTATCATCCCGGGGGGATGCGAGTGGGGGGTATGTCCAGAAACAAGTCAGCTGTAAAAGTAGCCCTTGACCGGCGTTATAAGGATTATTCCCAAGATGGGCCGCTGACCCAGGCGCTGGTCGGAGAAGCTTTAAAAAGACTGCGCAACATGATCCCGACAGGTCCCAAGGACCAGATTAATATCGACGATACAATTTATCAGACCATGAAAAACGCCGGGGAGATCGAGATTGTCTTTGACAGGGACCTGAAAGATCGGCTGAAAGTGATTCTGGCCATCGACAACGGTGGCTGGTCCATGGAACCCTATGTGTCAGTGGTCCAAACCCTTTTTGATTACGCCCGGGCCCAGTTCAAGGATGTAAAGACCTATTTTTTCCACAACACCATTTATTCCACCCTCTGGCAGGACCCGGCCCGGTATAAAAAGCCCCAGCGCATTGAACAACTTGTGCGTCGCGATTCGCAAACCCGGTTTATCATTGTGGGCGACGCCAGCATGGCGCCTTATGAACTGATGGCCGCCGACGGATCCATCCATCTGGAAGCGCGCAGCGGTTTCCCCAGTATCGAATGCCTTAAGTTTGTTGCGAAAACTTTCCCCCATTGCGCCTGGTTAAACCCGGTGCCGTCATCCATGTGGCACTACACCCGCACCATCAGCATGATCCGCGAAATTTTTCCCATGTTTGAATTGAGCATTGATGGGCTGGAGAAGGCGGTGGCTCATTTAATGCAGAAATAGAATACAGCTTCGACAAAGTATTTGAAATCAATAATTAGCCACAGACCCACACGGACCTTTTGGCCGAGCGACGCGTCTTTGTTAAAGCCCTGGCGCGACAGTCCTGTTTGGCCAAAAAATTGTCGGTGCAGATCTGGTGCGCCCGGCTAATTTATACTGTACAATCGGTTGGTATTTTCCCAGACAATCCGTGCCAGTTTTTCCGGGTCCTCTTTTCGCACTTCGGCCAGTTTGAGCAGTACCGCTTTGACAAAGGCAGGTTCGTTGCGGCGGGTGCGGTTTTTTTCAGGAGCCGGGGTCAGGTAAGGGGCGTCGGTTTCCACCAGCAGGCGCTCTGCCGGTACAAGGCTGACCAATTGGCGCAGTTGGGCGCCGCGGGACTGCAAGGTGATAATACCGGTAATGCCGATGTGAAGCCCCAGTTCCAGGTACTGTTCCAGTTCTTTTTGAGTGCCACTGAAGCAGTGGACCACCCCTTTGAAGGCCGGCGGGCCGTGGTGGGTCAGGATTTCAAGAAACCGGCCGTTGCTGTCGCGCTCATGGAAGATCAGGGGCAGCGCAAGCCCGGCGGCCAACTCCAGCTGTTTTATAAACCAGTGCTCCTGTTGTTCCTGCGGGGAATACATGCGGTTAAAATCCAGTCCGATTTCACCCCAGGCGCAGACCTTCGGGTTTTTTGTAAGCTGGACCAGCTGCTCAAGGGCGGGGGCACTGCATGTTTTGGCATCATGGGGATGAATCCCAACCGATGCATAAACTTCGGGATATTCGTCTGCCAGCATCACCGCCTGGGCCGATGTTTCGGGGGTGACCCCAATGGTCATCAGGCGAATGACACCGGCTGTGCGCGCGCTTTCAATCACTCCCGCCCGGTCCCTGTCAAAGGCTGGATCGTCAAGATGGCAATGGCTATCAAAAATTTGCATTAATTTCACATAATGGTGTGGTTGCGAGCTAAGTTCTCAAAAAGTTGCGGTCATCCCGCGCAATATATATTTTGGTTGCGCTCCTGGTTGGGTATTTATCACCGTCGCTGAAAAATATCAATAATTTGCCTTGATTTATTAAAAGCTTTTTGTCTATACTTATCTCTTTATTTAACGGCTTTCGCGGGGTTTGAGCGCGGCGGGCGGCGGGTTGAATACTCATCTCGATAATGGCCGGGAGGTTTTAAATGTTTAAAATTGTCAAACGTGAAGAAATGTCCGAGGGAAATGTGATTCTCAATGAGATTGAAGCGCCCAAAATTGCGGCCAAGGCCAGGCCCGGTCAGTTTGTCATCCTGAAGGCCAATGAGGACGGCGAACGGATCCCGTTGACCATGGCGGACACGGATCCGCAGAAAGGGACCATTACGGTGATTTACATGGTGGTCGGTAAGTCCACGGCCCTATTTAAAACGCTTCAGATCGGCGGCGGCTACCAGGACGTGATTGGCCCCCTGGGCAAGGCGACCCACATCGAAAAGGTGGGCACCGTCGTCTGTGTGGGCGGGGGCACGGGGATTGCTGTTTTACATCCCATTACCCGGGCCCTGAAAGAAGTCGGCAACCATGTGATCAGCATTGTCGGGGCACGCAGCAAGGATCTGCTCATACTGGAAGATCAGATGAAAGCCGCTTCAAATGAGCTGCGGATTTGCACCGATGACGGCTCTTACGGGCACCACGGGTTCGTCACCGAAGTGCTCAAAGAAATACTGGAGGCCGGAAAGGTCGACCAGGCGGTTGCCATCGGGCCGGTGCCGATGATGAAATTCGTGTCCCTGATTACCAAAGAATACAACGTGCCGACGATGGTCAGTCTCAATCCCATCATGGTGGATGGCACCGGGATGTGCGGTGGGTGCCGCGTAACCATCGGCGGGCAGACCAAATTCGCCTGCGTGGACGGACCTGAATTTGACGGGCATCAGGTGGACTACGATGAACTCATGACCCGGCTGCAGGCATATTGTGAAGATGAAAAGAAGTGCTACAACGAGTTTTGTATGCTGGAAGAATAGACGGGTCGGCCGGCACCCGGCCGGAGCCCCGTTTTATGTCTAATTATTGAAGGCAGCATTTTTTTTAATTGGTCAGGTACGGTATTTTGATGCAGTGGTGACATTCGGATTGCCGGGGGAGGATTTTATGGCGAAGGAAGCAACCAAAAAAGTGAAAAAAGAAAAAATACCCAGAGGCGCAATGCCCGAACAGGAACCGGAGGTTCGGGCCCGAAATTTCATGGAGGTTCCCCTGGGCTACACACAGGAGATGGCCGTAAGAGAGGCCCAGCGGTGCCTGCAGTGCAAAAACCCCCGCTGTGTTGATGGCTGTCCCGTGGGGGTCGACATCCCGGGTTTTATCAGCCTCATCAAAGAGGAAAAGTTTACCGAGGCCATCCGGCATATCTGGCAGAAAAACAGCCTGCCGGCGGTGTGCGGCCGTGTCTGCCCCCAGGAAATTCAGTGTGAGGGTCGTTGTATTGTCGGCAAAAAGGACGAACCGGTGGCCATCGGCAACCTGGAGCGCTTTGCGGCCGACTGGGAAAGAGAAAACGGCACCGGAGCGCTGCCGCCGACAGCCGAACCGACCGGTAAAAAAGTCGCGGTGGTCGGATCGGGCCCCTCGGGTCTGACCGTCGCCGGCGACCTGATCGTCAAGGGCCACGATGTCACCGTGCTGGAAGCCTTTCACAAATCCGGTGGTGTGCTGGTGTACGGTATTCCGGAGTTCAGGCTGCCCAAAGCCATTGTCGCCCAGGAGGTTAATTTTCTGGAACGGCTGGGCGTAAAAGTCGAGTGCAATGCCGTGGTAGGCAGGACCGTATCTCTGGATGAACTGTTTGACGAAGGCTACGATGCCATTTACATCGGGGTGGGCGCCGGTCTGCCGCGTTTTATGAATATTCCGGGCGAAAACCTGATTGGCATTCTTTCCGCCAACGAGTACCTGACCCGTGCCAACTTGATGAAGGCCTACCTGTTTCCCGAAGTGGACACCCCGATTCCCCACGGCAAAAATGTGGTGGTGCTGGGGGCGGGCAACGTGGCCATGGATTCTGCTCGCACGGCCATGCGGCTGGGTGCGGATAAAGTGCGCATCGTCTACCGCCGCTCCCGCCAGGAGATGCCGGCAAGAACCGCGGAAATTCACCATGCCGAGCAGGAGGGGATCGAGTTTTTTCTGTTGACCAACCCCACCCGCTATCTGGGCGATGACAAGGGACGGCTGCGCGGCATGGAATGTTTGAAAATGGAACTGGGAGAACCCGATGAGTCGGGTCGCCGCCGCCCGGTGGCCATTGAGAGTTCGGAATTTGAACTGGATTGCGATCTGTGCATCGTGGCCGTGGGATCGGGCGCCAATCCCCTGCTGACGGAGTCCACCCCGGATTTGAAATTGAGCAAGTGGGGCTACATCGAGGCGGACCTGGAAACCGGCAAGACATTCAAAAAAGGCGTCTGGGCCGGCGGGGACATCGTCACCGGGGCGGCCACCGTGATTCTGGCCATGGGCGCCGCCCGCAAGGCCGCCGACTCTATCCATGAGTATCTGATGCGGGGGTGGTAGAAAATAAGGCACCGGCGGTCGTTGCGCTCTGGCGTATCGATGGCACGGAAGGCATGGCACACCGCACAAGGGTGAGTGTTTTTGACTTTAAAAAAGCCGGATGGGTTAATCATAACCCGTCCGGCTTTTTAATTTTGTTGCTCCAGTTACGGGGGATTTTTTTTAACTTGCAAGTTGTGATGAACCCGTAAAAAGACGATTTTCTCGCTTCACAAGCCTTTTCACCAACCCCTTCCGTCTAAAACCAGGAAAAATTAGCTTGACAGTTGAATAAGTATGTTTTAATATATAAAAAATTATATATAAAAATATTTACGGAAAGGCATCAGTATGCTTAAATACGCGCTACTTGGTTTTCTGAACTATGAATCGAAAACCGGGTATGAAATCAAACAGACAATGGATAAGTCAACCGGTCATTTCTGGCATGCTAAGCAAAGCCAAATTTATACGACTCTTAAAAAGTTGGAAGAAGACGGGCTGGTCATATCCCACCCGGAACATCAGGAGCGCCGCCCCGACCGTCGGGTTTATAAAATTACGGAATCTGGAGAAAGGGCATTGCAAAAATGGCTTTTGCAACCCGTGACCT
>JAOZSC010000201.1 GCA_029939875.1 Desulfobacterales bacterium | reverse complement strand
CGGGTATGAGGGGCTTAGTATCGGAGGGTGAATGCCCGGTTGGCGGCGGGCCCAGAGATGGAAGCGGCCCGCTTGGCGACACCGGCCTTTGCCCGATGAACGACGAGGACAACGAGTTCGACGTCGAGATCGAGGGAATGGTTGGTCCTCGCGGCTCGGTGACGAAGATCACGGTCGAGGAGTCTCCGATCAGCAGGCGACTTGCGAAGGGGTCTGATCTTCACGGGAAACTCGTGTCGATGCTCTGGAGCGTCATTCAGGACTCGATGACGCACATCGAGCAGCGCGAGGAGGATTGGACGGAGGTCGACAATCAGAATCGACTCTACGCCGATCTCTCGAAGGGGTGGAGAAAGCCGGACAAAACGGAGAGCGAGACGAAGAAGAACTTCCCGTTTGAGGGCTCGATCGTCATCCCGGTATCGCGGTCGATTCTCGACACCAGGGCAGCGATTCTCTATTCGATCTTCATGAAATCCGACCCGTTCGCGCACCTTGAGGCATCGACGGGCGCCGACTTCAGGGGCGCGAGGCTGTTTGAGCAGCTTCTCCAGTACGATTTCCGGCTCTCGAACCTCCAGCATGTCATCTGGCAGCTCGTCACGGACACCGACAAGTACGGCCTGGGGTGCTGGTACTGCTCCTGGGAGCAGGATTACTCGCTCGAGGCGCAAGAAGTAAGCTCTGTGCCGCAGGTCATCGCGAAATTGCTCGGAATCAAGCCGGAGATCGAGATGGTTCCGTCCATATCGCGCGAGTGGAGCAACGTCAGGGCGATCAACCCGAGGAAATTGCTTCTTGACCCGGCTGTTTCCCCGGTCGAGACCCGGAAGATGCTGTTCATCGGTCACCGCGAGACGCAGAACTGGATTTTCTTCAAGGAGCGGCAGATTGACGACGGCGCCGGGCCGTATTTCAACGTCGAAGAGCTCCGTGAGGTGTCGAAGGCGTACCGGCGCTCGACGGCGAAGTGGCAAGAGGGCGACTATTCCGACAAGACCGGCGATATCGACTCGAAGTACCCGGATATCGACATCAGCTACATCCAGATGAAGCTGATCCCGCGTGACTGGGAGCTCAGCGAGTCGGACCGGGTCGAGAAGTGGCAATTTTGCGTCGCCGGCGAGGGCGAGCTGATCATCAGGGCGCACAAGCTTGAGTATGCTCACGATGAATTCACGTACCGGGTCGGCGAGTTCGAGCCCGACGAGCACGCCCCGTTCACGCAGGGGATGGGGACCGCCCTGATCGGTGGTCACAATCTCGTCAACTGGCTCAACGGCTCGCACGTCTCGAACATGAAGAAAATCATCAACGACCAGATCATTTACAACGACAACCTCCTCAACTCCAAAGACGTCAACAACTCAGCCCCCGCCCGCCGCATCAGACTCACTCAGCGTGGCAAGGTCCTTCACGAGCGCGGGATGATGTCCATCAATGACATGTACGGGCAGTTCAGAATCACGGACGTTACCGGGGCACACCTCGAAACGGCTCGGCAGATTTACGATTTCCTTCAGCGGATTGCCGCGACTCCGGACACCGTACAGGGCGCCCCGCTTCCTACGAAGCGGACGCTGGGCGAAATCCAGGGGATGGCGCAGTCTGCAAATGTGAGGCTCGGTATTGCGGCTGAGCTCCTCGATATGCAGGTCATCATGCCGATCGTTGAGCAGATGATTGCGAATCGTCAGCAGTTCATGTCGATGGAGCAGGCTGTTCGGATTGCCGGTGACAAGGCGTCGTCGGCCGGAAGAGAAGTTGTGATGGTGAGTCCGGATCAGATTCGCGGGAAGTACGATTACATCCCGCACACGCCGACGGTGCCTCCGGATCCGTCAAGGAACCTTGCTCTTTGGATGCAGATTGGGCAGATGCTCGCGAATTCACCGCTTGCTCAGATGGAGGTCGATGGACGCAGGATTGATCCGTTCATGGTGTTCAAGGAGATTCTGTTCCAGGCCGGCGTCGAGTATTTCGAGAATTTCACCGTGCCTGCGACCTCGGTCGTCGATGGCTCAGGCGCCGGAGGAAATACACCCGGGGTCCCTGGCGTCGGCGGAGAGATGAAGGCTCAGGTAATGTCGAACGAGGAGGTTTCCAAGGGCGTTGATGCCGGAAACCTCGTACCGATTGGTTGAATCATGGATGACAAAGATCGCGCCCGCTACGAGCTCATTATGCACAACTTGTCGGACCCGTAAACTTCTCTCGACATATTGAGACAGGTTCGCAATGCACTGATTCCGTTGTCGGCGTACAGGGCCGTTGATCATCCTCCCCATGTTGCGGTTGCGATTCTTTCCGAGCTCAGAGTTTTGGTCGAGGGTATTTTCGATGACATCGACTTTGTTGATAGATATATTGAATTGAACTACACTAAAGGAGAGGAGCAATAGATGTCAGAAGAACTTGCGAAAGAAATCGAGGCCTTCGAGAAGGAATACGAGGAAGCTCGTCAATCCCCGGGCGTCGGTACTGAAGAGGAACCGCAGCAGGAGACACAGGTCGTTGAGGAAACTCAGCCAGAGGAAGCCCCTGAAACTTCTCAAGAAGTTTCGGTGGAGGAAACTCCGACCGAGGAAACTGCTGAGGATACTCGCCGGTATACGATTCCGAAGCATGAGAAATTCGGAGAGTTTGCCGGTAAGAAACTGACCGCAAAAGAAATGGAGGAGGCAGGCCTACTCGAGAAGTTCAACACTCTCGAGAACGGCGAAATGCACCACCAGAAACTCTACGAGAATCTCAAGAAGGAGCACGAAGAGCTGCTTCGAAAGATCGCAGAGAACCTCGGAAATCAGCAGCAGCAGCAGCAGCAGCAGTCCGTCGACCCGAAGGTTCAGACGAAATCTCAGCTCGATGCCATGCGCTCGATGCACATGGAAAATCTGAAGCAGGCTGCGGAGTCCGGAGCGTTTGAGGAGGATTTCCTCGTGATGTTTCCGGATCTCTCGGTTCAGCTTGAGCATCGGTTTTCGTCCGGAGCCGCGGCAATCGACGCACTTGCGAAGCAGGTCGCTGAGCAGCAGGCTTTCATTCAGGCGCTCGTTGGAGTCGTTCAGCAAGAGGCCGGGAATGAGCAGCTCAGAGGCGCGGTGACCGGACTCGTTGAGAGTAATCCGGATCGCTACGCTCCGATCTCTGATGCTGAAATGCAGAACCGATTCATCGGTTGGATGATGGCCGAGGACAATCCGATCCCGTACCGGAACATGGAGATCACGCCGGGAGTTTTGTCTCAGGCGTACCTGGGGTTCGTTGATTCGAATCCTGATCTCTTCAAGGGGCAAACACGGCAGCAGGCTCACGATCAAGTGAAGCGCGCCGTTCAGGCCTCAGGAGGTCGCGGATCCGGAGTTCACGCGAGGACTTCGAACAACAGCGGGAACGAGTATTCTGAGTTCATCAACGAGGTGACTGGAGCATTGAGAGGCCGGTAGGCTTTCCTCCCCTGAGGGAGGCACAATGCCTTACGATAAGCCGATTTTCGGAATGTCCGGGACGACCGATTGGGATTCCCCGGATTTTCGTCCACTGAGTTACCGGGAGGCGGCTTTCAAGCTCGTCCCGGAGTCCCCGTCCCCGTTCACGTTCATCCTGTCGAAGCTTCCGAGCTCGACGGTGACGGACCCCGTGTTCAAGATCTTCGAAGAGCGCCTTCCGGTCCAGGCCGCGAAGGTCGAGGCTGACGTTGGTCCCGAGACGACGCAGTACGCGATCTCGACGATCAATTTCCAGGCGACGGCCGACGTGCCGGAGCCGGCGTATGCGTTCAAGGTCGGCGACCTGCTCAAGGTCGAGGGTGACAATGCCGGCGTCGTCGGGTCCCCGCGAGAGGTCGTTCGTGTCGAGACGATCGAGAGCGGAACCCAGATCACCGCAATGCGGTACTGGGGAGAGGGCGCGCAGACGAACCTTCCGATCATGGCGTCGACCATCATGCGCTGGGTCGGATCGGCCTACCCCGAAGGTGACACGGCGCCGCGGGCGCTGTCGAAGCGGTCCAAGGTGGTCACGAACTTCACCGAGATCTTCAAGGACACCGCCGGCCTGACCGGAACTGCGAACGCGACGACCTTCCGTCCCGAGAAGAAGCAGTGGCCCGTGCTCAAGATGGACGCTCTCGAGCGTCACATGATCAAGCTCGAGGAGGCGTTTCTCCACGGCGTGGCTGATGAGGTCCCCGTCCAGAACGCCCGCGGCGAGATCGAGATGGCGCGGACGACCGCCGGTGTTCGGACGATCGTCATGGAGGCCGGGTACTACCACGACTTCCAGGGCGCTCTGACCATCGACGTGATCGAGGATCGGATGCAGCGGGTGTTCACCTACGGCTCGAAGGAGAAGCTCGGTCTCACCGGGTACGGTGCGCTGAACTACCTCAACAAGCTCGTCCGGGCGAACACGAACTGGAACTGGAACGCCGAGTCGATCCCGAAGAAGCAGACCTTCGGTCTCGACGTCTTCAAAATCCGGTCCCCGTTCGGAACCCTGAATCTCGTTCCGCATCCTCTGATGGCGGAGTCGGCGCAGTACACCAACGAGCTGTACATCGTCGACATGAAGTACGCCGAGTACGTTTCGCTGGCCGGCCGCGACACCAAGTGGAAGGACAACGCCGCGTACAACGACGAGGACGCGAAGCGCGGGTTCTTCCTGACCGAAGCCGGGCTCAGGCTCGCACTGCCTGAGTGCCACGAGATCTGGCTGAACATGAACGGGCTGGGCTAGCCTGTGACGCAGGAAGCTCGCTTCCTGTGTAAAAGTGGTTCCCGGGGGCTCCGGCCCCTGGGGGCCCCTCCTTGGAGGTGTGAATGAAGTACGTTGCGACGAAGGCGAAGCGACTCACGGTCAGGATTGGCGTTGTGCTGAGTCCGTTCTTCGAGACCGACGACCCTGAGTTGATTGAGGAGATCGAGCAGACCGCGCTGTTCAAGAACGGGCTGATCAAGAGGGCTGAGCCGGGAGAGGTTGCAGATGCGCCGGCGCCGTCCGTCGAACCGGAGTTCAAGCATTCGAGGAAGAATCTGTTTGAGGGCAGGACTTTCAGGGATTTGTCTCGAAGTGAACTCATCAACGCAGCGTTCTTCCTTGGTTACACCGACAGGGATGTCGCTGGTCTGAGAAACAACATGATCTGGAAGCTGATCAAGGATCGGACTGTCAAATGAACCTCGGACAGATCACTCAGATGATCGGGGAGATGCTCGAGGTTGACGAGGATCGGTACCCGACGGCATCGAGGAGGATTCACGTCAATCAAGCGATTGACGCGCTTGCGATGGAGAACGACTTTCCGTTCGACCAGGTACACGGGACGGTTGATCCGAGGCTCACTGGAAATGAGTTTCCGCTTGCGAACGGGTTCTCGTTGAATGACGTTCTGATCCGCGTAAAGAGCATCACAGGACTCGATCCGGTCCTGTCTGATGAGCTCGATTCTGTTCTCGACATTCCGACGAAGTTCACTCATTACGGAATGATGCTTTATCTCAATGGCCCGATCGAGGCGCTCGATCCTCCGGTCTATTTCACGGCGAAGAAGAAGCCTGACGAGCTGACGAGGGACACCGAATCGAATGGCTGGACGGTGTATTTGCCT
>JAOZSC010000005.1 GCA_029939875.1 Desulfobacterales bacterium | reverse complement strand
TCAAGGTTCTGAAACAGATTCACTTTCAACTACTTCCCTTGTACCTTGAACCATGTACCCTGTACCTTGAACCATATCTATATCACCATCTTCAGCCTGGCCTGGTTGGGTCCCAGCGCCTTGATCTGGGTCACCAGGTCTCGCATGATCTCGGCAAACTGGATGCCGTCGCTGGCTCCGATCCACGTCAGTCGAAGCCGTTCGGGCTCAAAGCCGAACTGCGGCAAAATTTCCTTTAAAAGTTTGATGCGTCGGCGGGCCTTGAAATTGCCGTTGATATAATGGCAGTCTCCCGGGTGGCACCCGCTGACCAGCACTGCATCGGCCCCTTCCAGCAGGGCTTTGATCACATACTGAGGATCCACCATACCGGTGCACATCACCCGGATCATGCGCACATTCTTTGGATAGCTCAGGCGCGAGGTTCCCGCCAGGTCCGCCGCCGTATACGTACACCAGTTGCAGACAAACGCGATGATGGTCGGTTCAAAGTCTTCCATGCAAACCTCCGTATAATTCTATGCCTCTTCCTTCAATTCCACCTTCCCCATTCCCTTTACCCAGTACCTTGTACCTTGCACCCTGTACCTGTGCGCAGCGCATTCCGCCTTCCGAATTCCCACTTCCTATTACATCCCCACAGCATCCAGCGCATCCATAATGCCTTCAAACTCCGCGAAAAGCTGTTTCTTGTTAAAATGACGCACCTGGGCCGCACCGCTGGGGCAGCAGGCCGCACAGCTGCCGCAACCTTTGCACAGAGCCTCGTTGACCACCGACACCTGCCGGCGGGCATCAAACTCAATGGCGCTGTACGGGCACAGACCGATGCAGGTCTGGCACCCGATGCAGATATCCGGATCGATCCAGGAAATCGTCGATGGAATGATCACTTTTCCCCGCGTAGCCAGGGAAAGCGCTTTGGCGGCCGCCCCGGAGGCCTGGGCGACGGTGTCGGGGATGTCTTTGGGCGATTGACAGGCGCCGGCGATAAAAACCCCGTCGGTGGCCGTGTTCAGTGGTCCGAGCTTGGGGTGTTCTTCCAGGAAGAACCCGTCGGCCCCCAGGTTGATCCCGAAAATGCGGCCCACCTCGCCGGCATCCGCACGGGCTTCAATGGCCACGCATAAAACCACCATGTCTACCGGCACGCGCAATCTGGAACCCAGGAGGGTGTCTTCGGCAATGGCCACCAGTTTGCCCTCTTCTTCCGGTTTTTCAGCCCGATCACTGATCTCGGCCACCTTGCCCCGGATAAAGGTGGAGCCTTCCTCCTGGCAGCGGCGGTAAAACTCCTCGTAGCCTTTGCCGAAACAGCGCTGATCGATATAAAAATCGTAGACCTCGGTGTCGTGACCAATTTTTTCCTTGATCAGGTGGCTGTACTTCAAAGCGTACATGCAGCATACCCGGGAGCAGTACTCGTGATAGTTCACGTCCCGGCTGCCGACACAGTGCAGCAGTGCCACGCTGCGTGGAACCCGGGTGAATTCGCCGTTTTCGTCGCGGATCATAATCCTGCCCCCGGTGGGCCCGGTGGCGTTGGACAGACGCTCAAACTCCAGACTGGAGAACACGTTGGGATATTTTCCGTAACCGTATTGTTTCATACGTGCGGCATCAAAAATATCGTAGCCGGTGGCCAGTACGATGCTGCCGACTTTAACTTCGAGGTCCTGGGGCTGCATGTCATGGTCAATGGCCTTGGCCTCGCAGACCTGTACGCACTGCATGCATTCACAGCAAACGCCGCAGTTCAGACAACGATCGACCTCCCGATGAGCGGCGGCCTCATCAAAACCACGATCAACCTCGTCAAAGGTCTGTGCCCTGGCCGAAGGTTCGAGGCGGCCGGATTGAACCCGGGCCCCGGCGGCCAATTCCGCGGGGACCTCTCGCCAGTCCCTTCCAGGCGCATCCTGATCCTGCGCCCCGCCGGACAGGATATCGAGATTTTCACCGTCAAGATAAGCACAGATCGCCTCAACCGCCCGGTGACCGGCGGCCACGGCCTCGATCACCGAAGCCGGACCGGTAACCATGTCTCCTCCGGCAAATACATACGGGATCGACGACTGCATGGTCCCGGCATCAACGATTAGCGTCGCCCGGCGCGACCACTTCAACTCGGGCGCCTGCTGCGCCCAGGCGGTATCCGCTTTCTGCCCGATGGCCGGAATGACCGCATCGCAGTCAATCACAAACTCGGATCCCTTGACCGGTACCGGACGCCGCCGACCGCTGGCATCCGGCTCCCCCAGCTCGGTGCGAATACATTCAAGCCCCTGCACCCGTCCTTGTTCGGTCATGATCTGCACCGGAGCGGTGAGAAAGAAAAACTCAGTGCCTTCCTCACGGGCGTCATGGATCTCTTCAGCATAGGCCGGCATTTCTCTTTCGCTGCGCCGATACACAATGCTGACATTTTGTGCTCCGAGGCGCAACGCCGCCCGGGCGGCATCGATGGCAACATTGCCCCCGCCGACAATGGCCACCCGCTGGCCGGGAACATTGCGATCCCCCAGGTTGACCCGTCTTAGAAATTGCACCGCATCGATAACCCCGTCAGTCTGCGATTCGCCGGCAATATTGAGCTTCATGGACCCATGAGCGCCTGTGCCGAGAAAAACTGCGCCGTAGCCCTGGTTCTTAAGATCCTCCAGGCTGACGTCGGTGCCCAGCCGCACCCCGGTGCGTACTTCCACCCCTAAACGAACAATGTAATCAATCTCCCGGTCTAATATTTCCGGTGGTAACCGGTAATCCGGGATGCCGACCCTCAGCATGCCTCCAAGCACCGGCAGGGATTCAAAAAGCGTTACCTGGAATCCCTTGCGCCGCAGATAGTAAGCCACTGTCAGCCCGGCCGGACCGGAGCCTACCACCGCCACCTTTTCAGCGCGATCTTCGATTTGCGGCAGCGGTAGATCATCCGGATTGATCTGGTCGGCGACAAAACGCTTCAAATCCCGGATGGCCACCGGTGTGTCGACTTCCCCACGCCGGCACTGCATCTCACAAGGGTGCGGGCAAACCCGGCCCAGCACTCCCGGCAGCGGCAGCCGTTCCATAATCAGCTCAACGGCCTGCCGGTATTTCCCCTGGCCGATAAGCTGAACGTAGCCCTGCACGTTGATGCCCGCCGGGCAGGTGACCGTGCACGGCGCCCGGTCTTTTTTGTCGATACAAAATGTGATGGGTACCGCCTGGGGAAAAGAACGGTAGATCGCCGTCCGTGCCGCCAGGCCCTCATCCCATTCACTGGGTACGGAAACCGGGCAAACTTTGGTGCACTCCCCGCAGCCGGTGCACACCCCCTCCTTTATGTAACGCGGTTTGCGATGGATCTTGACGGTATAATTGCCGATGTAGCCGGAAACCTCTTGCACCTCACTGTAGGAAAGCAGCTCGATGTTGGGGTTCTGGGCCACTTCAACCATTTTCGGGGTTCCGATGCAGGCCGCACAGTCAAGGGTGGGAAAAGTTTTGTCAAATTGCAGCATGTGGCCGCCGACAGTGGTCTGCTTTTCCACCAGGTATACCTTGTGACCGGAATTGCCGAGATCCAGGGCGGCCTGCATACCTGCGATGCCGCCACCGACCACCATCATGTCCGGGTGAACCGGCACTTCCCGGGTTTCCAGCTCGCTGTGGTAATTGACGCGGCTGATGGCCGCCGCTGCCAGGGTTTTGGCCTTGCGCGTGGCGTCGTCTTCGTTTTCAGTCACCCAGGAAACCTGCTCCCGTACGGAAGCCATCTGGAAAAAATAGGCATTGAGCCCGGCCCGCTGGCAAGCGCTCTGAAAGGTCTTCTCGTGCAGCCGCGGGGAGCAGGATGCCACCACCACCCGGTTCAGACCGTATTGTTTGATGTCCGTTTCGATCATCTCCTGGCCCGGGTCCGAACACATAAACTTGTAATCCCGGGCCACTACCACATTGGGCAGCTTGCGGGCAAAATCCGCCACCTCGGCCACACGCACCCGGTAGGCAATATTGATACCGCAATGGCAAATGTAAAATCCGATTTTCGTCGACATGGCCGGTTCCTTTTTATCCCTTCAGGCCGGGCTGCAGGCATCTTTTTCCGTCAGTCGGTGTACCAGCTGCATGAGTTCCTCGGCCTCCAGGGGTTTTTCCAGATAGGCCCCCGGATCCGGAATTTCCGGCGCCTGGGGCAGAGCCTGAACTTTTTGATAATGCAAAAATATTTTTTTATCGATGGCCGAAACCATGATCACCGGAACCGTTTTAAGTGCCTCATCGCTTTTCAAGTCACGGTACATCTGGATTCCAGCTTCTCCGGCCATCATCACGTCCAGAATAATCAAATCCGGCTTTTCGGCTTTGGCCTTTTGCAGCCCCTGGACCCGGTCTTCGGCATCAATGGGCTCAAAGCCGCAGGTCCCCAAAAGATTGCAAAGAAAGATCCGCATATCCGTTTCATCATCGATAATTAAAATCTTTTTGCGTTCAATCCCTGTTGACAAGCAAGCCCCCTGTTCAGCAATTTGAATGGATCATTAAAAATATTCCCGGTATCCTATAAAAACCAACTGATACAAAAAGCATAAACCGTGCCGATTGGTAGATAATATTTTATCTATCTGTTTTTACAATAAATTTTAATACTTACAGCCTGGCCTGGGCCCGAATGACATCCTTTGATGTTGCAGCGGTTGCAACATCTTAGAAAAAATCAAACCGTGAATTTCCTGTTTTACAGCTGATACAGATACATTGCCTCGTGCTTCGCAACAAATATGCAACATTTGTTGCACCATTATATTCGTGCAACACCGCTGCTCTTCGGAAACAATGTGGATCGGTTGGAGCGGGAGTGATCAGGTAGCCGCCAAAGGTATTGAATCATCAGGGAAAGACAGCAGGTGGTGTTGCCTTTGGCGACAGAAAGGCGGAGACAATCCAAAATCCGGCTTTATGAACCCAGGCCGAACTTTTTCATCTTCCGCCAGAGGGTGGTGCGCTCCATTCCCAGTGCACTGGCTGTTTTCTGGCGGTGCCAGTTGTACTGCCGAAGCGTATTGAGAATTTTTTCACGCTCCCCATCGCCGGATGCAGCACCCATGTTTTGGTCGGGCGGTGATTTGAGCTGGCGGGCGGCATTTTGCTTTTGGAGGTAGGCCGGAAGATGCCGGCGCTTTATTTTCTCATCCTGGCAGACGATCAGGGCATGTTCCAGAATGTTTTCAAGCTCCCGGACATTTCCAGGATATTCGTAATTGAGCAAAATTTCCATGGTGTTTTCAGAAATTTCCCGGGGCCGCTCCCCCCGTGCAGCGCACAGCTTGTGGACAATGTGGCGGATGAGCACCGGCAGGTCCACCCGGCGCTCTTTCAAAGGGGGCAACTCGATTCTGAAAACATTCAGGCGGTAGAAAAGGTCTTCCCTGAATAGCCGTTTGGCCACCATTTGCTCCATGTTAAGGTTGCAGGCTGAAATAATGCGCACATCCACTTTGCTGGTGCGCCGGCTTCCCAGGGGATAAAACTCCTTGTCTTCCAGGACCCGCAGCAGTTTGGCCTGTAGAGGCAACGGCAGTTCCCCGATTTCATCCAGAAAAATGGTCCCGCCGTTGGCCTCCTGGAAGCGTCCCGGTTTATCCCGGTCCGCGCCGGTGAAAGCGCCCTTCACGTAGCCGAAAAATTCGGATTCCAGCAAATTCTCGGGGATGGCTGCGCAATTGACTTTCACCAGGGGTTTTTCGGACCGGCGGCTGGCGGAGTGAATGATCTGAGTCAGCAAATCTTTGCCAGTACCGGTAGGGCCCTCAATCAGAATCGTGGCATCAGTGACCGCCACCACATCCACCATCTCGAAGATCTTCTGCATCTCCGGACCCTTGCCGATCATATCGTGAAACGTGTACCGCTCCCGAATCGCTTGGTCCAGCTGCACAACCAGGCTCAAATCGTGAAAGGTGACCAGCCCCCCTACCACGGCGTCTTTTTCGTTTTTCAAGGCCAGACACCTGGCCCGCACTGGTATGACGACACCATCGCAGGTGGCTATTTTGCCTTGCCGAATAATACGCACCCCATCCTCGGCAATGGCTTTTTTAAGAATGTGCAGGTCTTCGGAATGGTTACCGTCAAACAGAATCGAACAGGGTTTGCCTAAAACCTGGCGACGATCGTAGCCGGTGATCTTCTCAGCGCCGGTATTGAAAAAGGTGATGTGCCCGCCACGGTTGACGGTAAAAATACCAATGTCCAGGTTGTCAAGAATGATCTTCTGGCTGCGTTCTTCAAAGTGAATGCGGTCCACAAGATCGGCAATCGGAGAATGGTCCTGCAAAATGGTCAAACAGCCGATTACCCGGCGATCCGGACTGCAGACGGGAGTGGCCAGGCGGGTGATCAGGCGTCGCGAATCGTGCCCGTGCGGAATTTCAGCGGTTTCCCCCTGCGGTGATGAATCTCCTATCCCCGGTACCATGCAGTCCACCATGCAGGGGATCCCCAGAAAAACCTCCCGGCAGTCCCGGCCGATGACATCAGCAGCCTTCAGCCCCATCAGCGCCTGGGCGCTGTAATTGATAGCAGTCACCCGGCGGTGCTCGTCCACGATAAAGGCCCCGATGCTTAATTCATCCAGGATGTGCAGCCACTGATCACAGGCAATGCTGGCGCTGCTATGGTTTCTTTTCGTGGTCATTGGTTTTTGAGGTTCAATTGCTTCACACCGTTGGCACGCGGAGTATAAAAGCCGCCCCCTGCCCCGGCCGGCTGGTGACATCCACCGTGCCCTTGTGCCGCTGCATAATTCCGTACACCGTGGCAAGACCGAGTCCCACCCCGTGCCCTTCCTGTTTGGTGGTAAAAAAAGGTTCAAAAATGTGTGCCGTGTCTTCCGGGGATATCCCGGGTCCGGTATCACGCACCGTGATAGCCACCATGGACTGCTGTTCATCCAGCGCCGCTTCAAGATGTAATGTGCCGCCACCGGGCATGGCGTCGATGGCATTAAAAATCAGGTTGATCACACACTGCTGCAGCTGGTTGAAATCACCTTCCACCGCCGGTAGATTTTCCGGGGTCCGGGATTCAAGGCGAATGTTGCTCAGTTCCAACTTGTGCCGGCTCAACATCATGCAACGCTGCAGCAATTCGTCAACGGCAACGGCCTCGATATTCGGCGGAGACAGCCGGGAAAAACTGAGCAGGTTGGATACAATCCGGGAGCAACGGTCGGTTTCAGCTTCCACCAGCTCCAGGTAACGCGTAAATTTGCGGTGGTGGTCCTCGGACAGTCGGCCCTGACGCAGAATACGGCTCATCAGACGCAGGTAGTTCAGAATTCCGGACAGAGGGTTGTTGATTTCATGCACCACGCTGGCGGCCAGCCTGCCCAGGGACATCATTTTATCCTGATGCAGGATACGGGCCGGATCGGTAACTTCCCGTTCCAGCTTTCGGATTTCACGCAAATCCCGGAAAAAACACACCCGCCCTGCCGGCCGTCCATTGGTAAACAGGACGGCGGCCGAAACCTGGACGGGAACTTTCCGGCCGGATTTATCCTGCAGGTGGGTTTCAAACAGAAAAAGCCGGTTTTCGCCGCCGTACCCGTCTGAGGCCAGGGCCTCTTTCAACCGCAGGGCTTCGTCCGGGGCAACAAATTGCTCCAGGGCCATCCGGTTGATCACCTCGGCTTTCTGATAGCCAACCAGCAGTTCCATGCTGTGATTGTAAATCACAACCCGATCGCGCTCGTCGCACCCCAGAATACCGTCCATGGAATTTTCAACGAGATTTCGCTGGAAGCTGATGTTTTTCAATAACTGCTGGATAGTTTCAGCCTTTTCTTTTTCCAGCAGACCGGTGTAATCCTTGAGCTGTTTTTTTGACGTGTAACGCTGTCGGGCACGCTCCAGGGCCAGATGAAGTGCTTCATCGCTGATGGGTTTGGTGATAAAATCCGAGGCGTCCAGCTGAAGCGCCCGGATGGCCAGATCCATCTCCCCGAAAGCCGTCGCCACGATGACTTCAATGTCGGGATCTGCCTGTTTAAGGGCTTCCAGCACCTGCAGGCCGTCCATACCCGGCATGCGAATGTCGGTGATGACAATCTGTGGGGACACGGTTTTGCACAAACGGATACCGGATTGGCCATCGGCGGCGGATTGAACCTCATAGCCGGCATCTTCCAGCGCCATGGTCAAAACATCCCGGATATCCTCCTCATCGTCGATTAAAACGATTTTCCAGTCAGACAGCCCGGTCATAAATCGTTCCCTGATGCTATGATGGTGATAATTTAATAAGGCGCTTATCCGCAAAGCCCAAGTTACCATAAAAACTTCCTGTGGGAGCGGTTTTCAGCCGCGATCATTTAATTTCGCGGCTGAACGCCGCTCCCACAACCAATACAACTTGTTCTTTTCAGATAACCGGATTTAATAAAAATATACTTTCCCGGATTCCAGGTCAATGAAAATTCAGATTTAACCTTAATGTTGCTTAGTACACAATTTCATCAATACGATGCCATATAAAAAAACTCACCGCAGAGCTCGCTGAGCACGCAGAGAGAGACTAAAAAATATTTACCGACTTCAGCCTTCGATCTTCGAGCTACGACCCGACAGGCCGCCGGGAACGGCCAAAGTATTTTGTCGCTCGCTCTCTGCGATTAATTAAAAAAACCCGGAAAGCGTAACAGTATTTGTGAATACATGCACTTAGTCCAGCCGTTTCCGGAAACGGTTGACGGCCCCTGTGAAGACAATCGCGCCCAGGATCGCCAGGGCGGCAAACTGGGGCCACAAGATCTCAAAACCCGCATTTTTGAGAAAAATACCCCGGATGATGATCAGAAAATAGCGCAGGGGATTTAAGTAGGTAAACCACTGTACCACGGTGGGCATGTTGGCAATGGGAAAAACAAAGCCGCTGAGCATGAAAAACGGCATGATGAAAAAAAAGTTGGTCATCATGGCCTGCTGCTGGGTGCGCGAAACCGTGGAAATAAAAAGGCCGATTCCCAGGGTGCTGAGCAAAAAAACGCCGGTGGCCCCCATCAGCAGCCAGGCGCTGCCCGCCATGGGAATTTTAAACCACAAAATTGCGAAAACAATCACCATCACCATCTGGGCCTGGGCAATGATGATAAAGGGGATGGTCTTGCCCAGAATCAGTTCAAAGGCTTTGAGCGGCGTGACGATCAACTGCTCCATGGTGCCCGCCTCTTTTTCCCGGACAATGGCCATGGAGGTAAACAGCAGGGAGAGCAGCATCACCAGAAATGCCACGATGGCGGGCACATAGAAATACTGGCTGTCCAGGTTGGGATTGTACCAGGTTCGGATGCGGCCGTCTATCTGCCCATAGTCGATTCTGCGGGCATACAGCTCCCGGATCAGCCGGCTGTTGAAGTTGTCCAGCACGGTGGAGGTATACGCAATTCTCACCGAAGCCATATTGCTCATGGACCCGTCCACCAGGATCTGAACCTCGGCGGTCTGGCCCTTTCGGATGCGGTTGCTGAAATCCGGTGGAATTTTCACGGCCATGTTGATTTGACGTTTCATCAGCAGGCGGTCAAGATCCCGAGGATGATCCACCACATGGGTAATGCGAAAGGTCTTGTTGCCGGCGATGGCATCGATCAGCCGGCGACTTTCCGCCGTGCGGGATTGATCCAGCACCCCCACCCGGATGTCACGCACATCGGTGGTGACCACGTAGCCGAAGACGATTAGCTGGATCAGCGGCGCGATGAGCAGCAGCGGCCGGTTTTTCTTGTCCCGAAACAGCTGGATAAATTCCTTGCGGACCAGCTCCCGCACCCTGAGCCAGCTCATATCACAGGCCCTCCCTTTTCAACACCAGCAAGTTCGCAGTGCCCAGAAAGAAAAGCATGGCCGCCAAAATGAGATAGCTGGGCCACAGGTGCCAGAAATCCAGGTTGCGCAGGTACAACCCGTTGAGAATGTCGATATAATAGGTGGCCGGCACGATGCGCGTGACCAGCTTGAGAACCGGCGGCATATTTTCCACCGGAAAAACGAAATTGGAAAGCAGCAGCGACGGCAGATAAGTCACCAGGATAGCCAGCTGATTGGCCACCAGCTGGGATTTGGTCAACGTGGAAATGAGCAACCCAATTCCCAAGGCAACCCCCAGGTAAATGGATGAGGCGCTGACCATCAGCCAGAAGCTGGATTTCATCACCACCCCGAACAGCAGCTGTCCCATTAAAATGGCCACCAGCACATCGGCCATGCCGATGAAAAAATACGGCAGCGCCTTGCCGGCCAGAAATTCAGCCGCCCCCAGCGGCAGGGACCGGATGGTTTCCATGGTGCCGTTTTCGTATTCCCGGGCAACCACCAGCGACGTCAGCAGCGCACCGACAATCATCAGGATCAGCGCCACAATGCCCGGCACGATGAAATTGCGGCTTTCCAGGTCTTCATTAAACCACACGCGGATGCGGCCCTGCACCGGGGGCCGGATTTCCTCTTTGCCCTGCCGGTTGAGAAATTCCAGCAGCTGCCGGCGATTGGCACGCGCGATAAACGCCGTGATGTAGCCCCGGGTGATGCCGGCAAAATTGGGGTCACTGCCGTCGATGATCACCTGCAGTGGGGAGGGCCGATCCGCCTGAAGGTTTTCGGTCCAGTCCGGCGGAATAACGATTCCCAGCAGCGCCCGGTTGTGGTCCAGATACCGGATAACGGCAGCCGTGTCGGCCAGGTGAGCGATGACGTTAAAATAGGCCGATGCGTCCAGCTTGTGGATAAAGTCACGACTTTGGGTCGTCTGGTCCTGATCAACGACCACGGTGGTGACATTTTCCACATCCAGGCTGAGGGCATAGCCAAAAAGCAGGATCAGCAGCAAGGGGATAAAAAACGCCAGGTAAAGACTACGAAAATCCCGGATGAGATGGTAATACTCTTTCCTGGCCACTGCCTGTACTTTTCGCAGGTTCATGGCGCCCCCACCAGTTTGATAAAGGCATCATTGAGATCCGCTGTGGGCCGGTCCGGAAACAGGCCGGCAATGATTTCAGCCGGGGATCCGCCGGCCACAATTTTGCCGGCATTGATCAAAATCACCCGGTTGCAGTGCCGGGCTTCTTCCATGTAATGTGTGGTGACAAAGACCGTGACCCCCTGGCCGGCCAGCTGTTGGATAAACTCCCAGAAGTGCCGGCGCGTGATGGGATCCACCCCGGAGGTGGGCTCATCGAGAAATAAAATTTTCGGCCGGTGCAGCAACGCACAGCCCAGGGCCAGCCGCTGGCGCCAGCCCGGCGGCAACTCCCGGGTCAGTCGGTCGCGAACCGGGTTTAAACGGGTGGTTTCCAGCACCCAGCGAGTGCGTTCCGGCCACAGACGGGCAGCAACATTATATATGCCCAGGTAGAAGCGAATATTTTCCAGCGGGGTCATGTCCAGGTAAAGCGAAAACTTTTGGGACATGTAACCGATGCTCTGTTTGATCTGTTCAGGGTGGGTAAAAATATCCAGCCCGGCCACCTGGCCGGAGCCGCTGCTGGGGGCGATGATCCCGCAAAGCATGCGAATGGTGGTGGACTTGCCGGCGCCGTTGGGGCCCAGAAAACCAAAAATCTCACCGCGCTTGACAGCAAAGGAGATGTGGTCGACGGCGATAAAATCGCCGAAGGTTTTGCTCAACTTCTTCACCCTGACGGCGTTAGGTTCCAAAGCGGTCCTCGGCCAATGTAGTGTCAGCAGCCAGAATGCGGTGGATCATTGCCTCTTCCAGATTGTCAAAACCGGCCTGTATCCGGGCAGGTGTGTCGGTGGTCAGAATGCGGGCATTGTGCATGAGCATCAGGCGGTCACATTTTTCACCCTCATCCAGGTAAGCCGTGGATACAAAAATAGTCATGCCGTTTTTTCGCATTTCCGCCAGGATGTTCCAGAATTCCTGCCGCGACACCGGATCCACTCCATTAGTGGGCTCATCTAAGATCAGCACATCGGGCTGGTGCACCAGCACACAGGCCAGGCCGAGCTTTTGCTTCATCCCACCGGAAAGGTCCCCGGCCCGGCGATCCACAAAAGGCAGCAGATTTGAAAATCCCAGGTAACGCTGTCGCCGCCGGGTGCGTTCCTTTCCGTAAATACTGAAAATGTCCAGGAAAAAATCCAGGTTTTCACCCACGCTCAGATCCGGGTACAGGCCGAAGCGCTGGGGCATATAGCCGATCAATTCCTTGACCCGGGAGCGCTGCCCGACGGCATCCAGGCCTCCCACGTAAATGCGGCCCTCGCCGGGCAGGATCATGCCGGCCACCAGGCGCAGCAGTGTCGTTTTGCCGGCACCGTCGGAACCCACCAGACCGACCGTATCCCCCCGGCGGATATTAAGGGTGACATCGCTAACCGCGGCCACCTCACCAAAACTTTTCGACACGGCCTCCAGTTGAATCATGGGCGAACCCGCCACCGGGTGCGCTCCAGGTTCGGACGGCGGACCCGGATGGCTACTTGAACCAGGCATCAGCGGGCATCCCGGATTTGAGTTCTAAACGGGGGTTGTCAATGGAGATTTTAACCATATAAACCAGTTTGACCCGCTCCTTGCGGGTCTGGATAATTTTGGGGGTAAATTCACCTTCCGGTGAAATAAAGGCAACGGTTCCGGTGTAAACCTTATTGGGAAAAGTATCGATTTTAACATCCACCGGCTGGCCGGGTTTGACCCTGCCGATTTCAGTCTCGTCCACGAAAACCTTGAGATCCACCCGGGACAGGTCGGCCACGGACAGAACCTCACGGCCCGGTGAGACCACTTCCCCGGGCTCCACGTTGCGGCTGACCAGGATGCCCTCAAAAGGAGCCTTCAGCCGGGTATAGGACAGTTTAATTTCTGCCAGATCGAATGCGGCGCGAGCTACCTGGATCCGGGCCTGGGCGCCTTTCACCTCCCGGCGGGTGGTCTCTATTTTAGCCAGATTGGCCTGTGCCTGTTCAAGGACGGCGCGGCCTTCGGCCAGCCGGGCTTCGGCCGTTGCGATGTCTTCTTGACGATAGCCTTCTTTCATCAGTTCGTAAGCCTGTCTGGCCCGTTCATATTCTTTCAAAGCCGTGGTATATTTGAGATCGGCCGCATCCCGGTCCTTTTCGGCGATGATTTTTTTCCGGTAAAGGGTATCGAAACGCAGCTTGTCCTTGCGGGCTTCTTCCATGGTGACCTTGGTCTCTTGAAAGGCCAGCCGCGCCCGTTCCACTTCTCGGGCCCGATAGCCGGCCTTTAGCTGCGCCAGCTGAGACTCAAGTGCCCGCACGGCGGCCCGGACCTTTTCAACCTCGGCGGGAAGTATTTTGCGCTGCAGTTCCAAAACGGTCTGCAGCTGTTCCATTTTTTCGGTCGCCTGGTTCCAATTGGCCCTGGCCTGGTCCCGCCGGGCCTCGAATTCTTCCGGCCTGAGCATGGCCAGCACCTGACCCCTGGAGACGGTCTGCCCTTCATCGACCAGTACCACCTTGACGGCCCCTGCGACCTGGAACGCCAGATCGGCCCGGGTGGCCTCGATAGTCCCCGAATAATACAGAGCGGCGTTGCGCTGCCGGTACTGCCCCACATACACGAAAGATCCCACCGCCAGCAGCAAAACCGCAAATAAAATCAGAATCAGACGTTTTTTCACACCCCGCACCTCCGCCTAAAAAAGTGCTGTCACAACAGCATTCAGCAGGCATAAACCAGCAATTGCCAGGGACAACTCTCACTATTGCATACATTTACCTGAAGGCCGTTGAATTTGTCAATGGATACCCTTGTTGACAAAAGGGGAAAAGTCCTTGTTTGACGCCACGGTCCGGTATATATTGAGACCCTTGGGAAATGGAGACTCTCCACTATCGGGACTATTTAAATGGAAACAGGCAAAATCCTGGTTGTCGATGATGAAACGGTCATCTGTGAGGCCTGCCGTCTGGTTCTTTCAGATTATGGTTTTGCGGTGGATACCTGCCTGAGCGGCCGCCGGGGGCTGGAAATGCTGATGGGCGGCCAATACGACCTGACCCTGCTGGACATGAAGCTGCCGGATCTTGGCGGGCTGGAAATTCTGCGGTCCATTAAAAAAGAGCGCCCCGAGGTTTACGTGATTATCATCACCGGCTATTCCAGTGTCGAAAACGCCGTGCAGACCATGAAACTGGGTGCTTTCGACTACCTGACCAAGCCATTTGTCGATGATGAACTGATCATTGCCGTGCAAAGGGCCATGGAGAACAAGCGTCTGAAAGAGGAGAATCTGGCTCTGCGCACCCAGCTCAGCGAACGCTATGACTTTGGCAACATTATCGGTGAAAACGCCGGCATCATCAAAATTTTCGATCAAATCCAAAAAGTTGCCCCCACCGGCAGCACGGTGCTGCTTTGCGGGGAAAGCGGCACCGGTAAGGAACTGTTCGCCCGGGCCATCCATGCGCACAGTAAACGGGCTTCGCGCCAGTTTATTGCCATGGATTGCAGTACTTTTTCCTCATCATTGGTGGAAAGCGAGCTGTTCGGGCATGTCAAAGGAGCGTTTACCGGAGCGGTTAAAAATAAAGCCGGTATTTTTGAAATCGCCGACCACGGTTCCCTTTTTCTGGACGAAGTGGCCAACCTGGAAATGGATATTCAGTCCAAACTGCTGCGGGTCATGGAATCCCGGGAATTCAAACCGGTCGGTGCCAGCATGGTAAAAACAGCCGACGTGCGCATTATTGCCGCCACCAACCGGGATCTGAAATTAATGGTGGACGAAGGCGGTTTTCGGGAAGATCTTTATTATCGCCTCAACGCGTTTCCCGTCTTTATTCCCCCGCTGCGGGACCGCAAAGACGATATCCCCCGGCTGCTTTACCATTTCTTAAAATTATATTGCCGCCAGACTGCAAAACGCGTCGACGGTTTTACCGACGAGGCCCTCGAAACACTGGTAAACCACAACTGGCCCGGAAACGTGCGGCAGCTCAAAAATGTCGTCGAGCGTCTGGTCATCCTCTCTGACCAGCGGGTGCTGGACTACCAGAGCCTGTCGGATTTTTGGGAAGTAAAACCGCAACTGCCTCGGCCGACCGTTCCGGAAACCATGAAAGAGCTCAAAGCAATCAAACGGGATTGGCTGGAAAACCAGTTCGGTCAAATCGAAAAAGCGTTTCTGCAAAAGGCTCTCGCCGCTGCCGACGGCAACATCACCCGGGCGGCCCGGCAGGTAGGCATGCAGCGCTCCAATTTTTCGGCCCTCATGAAAAGACACGGTCTGGCAGCAAATTCCGTCCAACAGCAAAACTGACGGCGTCTTAAACGTCGATGGTGTCCCCCCGGTGAAGCCGTATAAGGCCCCATATCTGCGTATAACCATTTATACTAATATAACGGCTTTAAATCACATCAAAAAATTAAAACGGAGCGATCTGCACGTATAAGGATATATACGTTCACCACCTGCCAGGCGCCGAATTCACACGATCCCATCAGAACGCAACTATTTGATACAAAAGACAATACAACCGAATTTATCTTTATACCTGTTTTACCAGTTATCTGGCACATCCTTTGCTTTTATTACCATCAAATGACAGACAACGCCTATCAAACCGGACAGCGGTACAGCTGCCACAGGAGGCATCACTATGACAGCATTACGGGAACGTAAAACGCCCCCTTACGGGCCGAGCCCCCAGATCCTGGTCATGGAAGATGACCTCGGTGTGGCCGCAGGCCTGGAAACGGTTCTCAGCGAAGCGGGGTACGAGGTAAACCTGGCGGACACGGGCAGGCTGGCCCTGGAAGCATTTGAACAAAAACGCTTTGACCTGCTGGTGGCAGATCTGCGGTTGCCGGACATCGACGGCATGGAAGTCATCCGGCAAATCAAGGCCCGCAAGCCCGAAACCGAGGTCATCGTCATTACCGGGTACGGCACCCCGGCGACCGCTGTAAAAGCCATGAAGCTGGGCGCCCATGATTTTCTGCCCAAGCCGTTTACCGAAGATCAAATCAAGACGGCCATCAACGAGGCCCTTGCCGGGCATAAGCAAAAGCCGAAGGAAACCGTTGTCAAAAAGGCGGAAACCGAAAAAGAAAAACTGATCCAGAAAAAGGAGGTGCACCGGGTGTTGAGCCGCACCACCGAAGATCTGGATTTCTGGTCTGATTTGATGGAAAATGGATCTTTTGCACTGAGCGATTACCCCCTGTCGGATGAGGCCAAGGCGGCCATCGCCTCGGGGGACCTGAAGTGGATCAACAAAAATGTGGCTGGGCTTTCCCGCCGGCAACTGACGTTCATCTTCAAACGCCTGGAGCGCGAAGCCTGGTAACCACAACGGACCGTCAATGATGAAACTTTGATCTTCACCTGAAGATTGCGAGCAGCCTATGATATCAGAAACAAAATTTGAAAACTATTTTCAGGTCTTCAGAGATATTTTGCGGGCAGTCCACTCCAGCACCAGTGTCAAAGAGGTGCTGGACGTGGTGGTCCAAAAAACCACCGAGGTTTTAAACGCCCGGGGGGCTTTTCTGCGAATTCTCAATAAAGAAACCAACCAGTTCGAAGTTGGGGCGGGCTTCGGGATGGGGGAGCGCTATCTTCACAAGGGCCCGCTGACCACCGAAAAGATGCTTCCCGATCCGAACCAGCTGCACAAGGTGATTATTATCACCGACATCTGGAATGCCCCCCGGGTGGAATACCCCCAGCAGGCCTGGGATGAAGGTATCCGAATGATGCTGGATGTCCCGATGGCCATCGAGGACAGACTTATCGGACTGATCCGTGTCTATCTTGAAAAACAGCGGGATTTTTCAGATGACGAGCTCGAATTTATCCTGACAGTGGCCGAGCAGTGTACCTGTATTATCGAACGGGTCCAGTTGATAGAATACCAGCAGGCACACTTCACCCACCTGGCCACCCAGATGGAAAAAATGTCGTCACTGGGGCGCATGGCCGCCGGCATTGCCCACGAAATCAACAATCCGCTGGGCGGCATCCTGCTGTTCGCCTCCAACATGAGCAAAAAAGTCGAACCAGCCAGCCCCTTTGAAAAGGGCTTAAAAATTATCATCCGCGAGACCCAGCGGTGCAAAACCATCATTCAGGGGCTGCTCGAATTCGCCCGCGATAAAAAACCCCAAAAGGTTGCAGCCAACATCAATGATATTGTCACCACCGCTGTGGGCGTTGTGCAAAATGAATTTTATCTGAAACGTGTCAACCTTGAAAAACACCTGGCCCCCGACATGATCCAAACGTTTCTGGATGAAAACCAGATCGAGCAGGTGATTATCAACCTGCTGCTCAATGCCCTGCATGCTGTAGAAGACCACGGGCGGGTTTCCATCAAAAGCACGGTAAATCCGGAGCACAACAGCATCACAGTGGAAATCGCCGACAACGGCTGTGGCATCCCCGCAGCTGAAGTCAAAAAAATATTCGAGCCGTTTTACTCCACCCGCTCCAACGGAACCGGGCTCGGACTGGCAGTCAGCTACGGCATCATCAAAAATCACCAGGGCGATTTCAATGTCTTCAGCGAGCTGGGCAAAGGCTCGCGTTTTACGATTGAATTGCCGGCCATGGCTGAAAAAGCCAACGCAAAGGAGGATGCATGAAACCGCTTGAAGTACTGGTTATCGATGATGAAAGCGTGATCTGCGATGCCTGTGAAATGGTGCTGTCGGAAAAGGGGCACACGGTGGCAAAGAGCACCAACGGCACCGACGGCATACGCGCCATCCGGCAGCAGGTCTATGACATCGTGCTGCTGGACATGAAACTGCCCGATATGGACGGCATGCAGATTCTCAAAACTGTCCTGGAGGAAAAACCCGGCCTGTGCATCATCGTCATGACCGGGTATTCCAGTATTTCCAATGCCGTTGAGGCCATCAAGCAGGGCGCCGACAATTATCTGGCCAAACCGTTTACCGATGATGAACTGATCGAGGCCGTTGAAAAGGCCTGTCGGGTAAAAAATAAGTTGAAATGACATTGAAGCTGTCGGAACGCAATAAAGAGGAAACATCTCCATGAGCACTACCCACACAGATATCGTACTACAGGGGGCCGTTATGGTTGTCGGCGGCGGCATTGCCGGCATGCAGGCCGCCCTGGACCTGGCCAACTCCGGCTATTATGTCTACATGGTGGAAAAATCGCCAGCCATCGGCGGCGCAATGGCCCAGCTGGACAAAACCTTTCCCACTAATGACTGTTCGATGTGAATCATCTCCCCGAAACTGGTCGAGGTCGGCCGGCACATCAACATCGAGCTGCTCACCCTTGCCGAGGTGCAGTCCATTAGCGGTGAGCAAGGCAATTTTACAGTCAACGTTTTGCAGCATCCGCGCTACGTGGACGTGGACAGATGCATCGCCTGCGGGATGTGCGCGGAAAAATGCCCTAAAAAAGTTGACGACTATTATAATGAACGACTGGTTAAACGCAAGGCGATTTACGTCCCCTATTCCCAGGCCGTGCCGCTCAAATACGCCATCGATCCGAAAAGCTGCATTTATCTGACCAAGAACAAATGCGGCGCCTGTGAAAAAATATGTCCTTCAGGGGCCATCAATTTTGATGACACCCAAAAAACCATTTCCCTGCAAGTCGGCTCAGTCATCCTGGCACCGGGATTTACCGCCTTCGACCCCTCCCGTTTTGACACCTACTCCTATGCCCGGCTGCCCGATGTGGTAACCTCCCTGGAATTTGAGCGCATCCTTTCAGCCACCGGTCCCTATACCGGCCACCTGCTGCGCCCGTCGAGCATGCGCGGCAAACACCCGCAAGGCCAACCGCCGCGCAAGATCGCCTGGCTGCAATGCGTCGGCTCCCGGGATATCAATCGCTGCGATAACGGATACTGTTCCTCGGTGTGCTGTATGTACGCCGTCAAACAGGCGGTCATGGCCAAAGATCACAGCGACAGCCCTCTGGATTGCGCGGTTTTTTACATGGATATCCGCACCCAGGGTAAGGATTTCGACCGCTATTACGAAAACGCCAGAGCACGCGGCGTACGGTTTATACCCGCAAAAATCCACACCGTTGATTCGATGCCCGACAGCGACGATCTGCGGATGCGCTACCTCGACGAGGACGGCCACCCACAGGAAGAAACCTTTGATATGGTAGTGTTGTCCACCGGACTGGAAGTCAGTCGGGAGACCATTGAGCTTTCCAGTACCCTGGGGGTTGAACTGGATAAGTATCACTTTACCCGCAGCGACAGTTTTCATCCGGTCAGCACCTCGGTGCCGGGAATTTACGCCTGCGGTGTGTTCACCGGCCCCAAGGACATTCCCCAATCAGTAATGGAGGCAAGTGCCGCGGCGTGTGCGGCCACTGAAAATCTGGCCGCCGCCCGCAACACCCGGACCGAAACACTTGAAACACCGGTTGAACGCAATGTGAGCCGGGAAGAACCTCGCATCGGGGTGTTCGTCTGCAACTGCGGCATCAACATCGGCGGCATTGTCCGGGTGCCGGAAGTCGCCGCGTATGCCCGGAGCCTGCCCGGGGTGGTGTACGTGGAAGAAAACCTGTTTACCTGTTCCCAGGACACCCAGGACAAAATGACGGAGGTCATCGCACAACAGAAACTGAACCGGGTGGTGGTGGCGGCCTGCACTCCGCGGACCCACGAACCCCTTTTCCAGGAGACGCTGATCAACGT
>JAOZSC010000200.1 GCA_029939875.1 Desulfobacterales bacterium | reverse complement strand
TTGGGAATCCTCCACCGGAAAATAATTGCGGTGCGAATATTGTACCATGGACACCAGGTCTTTTAACTGCATCTCCGGGTGAATGGTCTGGCAGTCTTTTTCCAGCAGTTCCAGCACATTCAAATGGGACAATATCTGCCGATCGGTCCGGGGTTTTATCAGTTCGCCCCGGGAAACCAGCTCCTGATGGTAGACTGAAACCGGTTCAAAAAAATGGCTGACCGTCACACTGATGACCGCCACCAGGACCACGGAAATTAAAAAGTGATAGCTGCCGGTGATTTCAGCCACCAGGAAAACCCCGGTCATGGGCGCCTGCAAGACGCCGCTGATGACGCCCGCCATCCCCAGCAGTGCGAAATAGCCGCCGCCGGCCCAGGGAACTGACGGCAGGGCGGCGACAAGCGCTCTTTGATAAAACTGGCCGGTAAAGCTGCCGATCACCAGACAGGGGGCAAAAAGCCCTCCCGACCCCCCGCTGCCGATGGTCAGAGACGTGGCAAGAATCTTTGTCAGGGCGGTCAAACCCAGAACCAGCAGGCTGGCGGAATAGTTTTCCGCGATGATGGAACGGATAACGTCATAGCCCTCGCCCAGCACGGACGGGAATCCCAGGCCGATCACCCCCACCAGTATTCCCCCCGCGGCGGCTGAGACCCAGGTAAACGGAATCATCTTTTGGGAGCGTCCATGGATAAATCGGAGCATGCGTATCAGCGCCACAGAGCCCATAGCGGTCAGCGTCGCCAGTCCCAGGCACGCAACCAGATTCCACGGTGAAATCCCAGCGGCCTGGTACTGAAACGGAATCTGGTTGCCCTGCAAAAGTCGGCTGACTTCCGTGCCGACCACCGAGGCGATGGCCACCGGAATTAAATTAACCGCCGTCCACTCTCCGAGAATGGCCTCAAGGGTAAAAACGATTCCCGTTACCGGTGCATTGAATATCGAAGCAATGGCCGCCGCCGCGCCGCATCCCACAACAATCACCCGCTGACGATCCTTTAACCGAAAATAGGTGCCGATGTTGGAGCCGATACTCGCCCCGCTGATCACCACCGGGGCCTCCGGGCCGGCTGAACCGCCGCTGGCAATGGTCAGCAGACACGCGATCAGGCGTGAAAAACTGCTGCGAAACCTTAACAGCCCGCCACGCTGGGAGATGCTGTAAATAACTTCGGGCACGCCGTGGCCGCCCCCGTCTCTGGCAATCTGGTTTAAAAAAATCGAGGAAAGGGCGGCTCCCACGGCCGGAAAAACGAAACCATGCCAGTTGCCGCGCCAGGCGTGCAGCCATTCAAAAACGGCTGCCAGGGAGCGGTTCAGGGCCACTGACCCCACCGCTCCGCACAACCCCACGATGGAAGCGATAATGATAAGCTGCAAACGCTCATGAATTCGAAGAAAAAACCGGTGCATGGGAAATAAAAATGGGCCGCCGATGGCCGATCACCTTTAAAGGACTGGCCGGATTAATAATCAAGTCAAGAAACTGTCGGGAACAGGGACAAGTCAGAGCCGCCGGCCTCACCCGCCATCCAGGGAGGCTTCCAGCTGTTGAACTTCTTTGAAAAAGGTTTCCGGTGTGCTGCACTTTCTGAGAAAGGCTGCAAATGCCTGGTTGCGCAAGCAGAAGCTCAAGCGGGATAAATAGTGCAAGTGCATCTTGGTAGTGGGACTTAACATCATAAACAATACGAACACCGGCTGACCGTCTATGGCTTTGAAATCCACCGGGTTTTCAAGAAAGCAGGTGGTAATAACCGCACTGGTGAACAACTTTTCCAGTGGATAACGGGGATGCGGGATGGCAACGCCGGCACCGATTCCGGTGGAGGCAAGTTTTTCACGCTGAAGCAGCAAATCCACTAGAAACTCTTTGTCCACCTCCGGCGGCAGCGGTGTCTGGTAAACCGTTTTTCTTAACACCTCGGAAACGGTTTTCCCCGTCACATGAAAAAACACACCTCCACGCTGCATGGCATCCAAGAGTTTGCCTGCGAGGTGGGAGGGCCGGGATTGAGATTTCCTATGATTTGCGCGCAAAAAAATATTATGCTTTCGCGCCCATTTTTCCAACTCTTTTTCATCGAAAAAATACTCCCCTTTTACCTCATGAACGGGAATCTTGCCCTGCCGAATCCAGCGCCGAATGGTCGCTTTTGGCAGGCTCAGCAATTTTGAGGTGTTATCTAGGTTCAGCATTCTGTTTCAGACCTGGTTTTGTGCCTTTCCAGGCAATCAAACATATAAAATTTTAAACATTGCGAAAGCCGACCCTTTTGTCAAGCAAATAATTAGCAGTCCTGGCCGGACATGCAGCAAATCGATTCGCCTTGACACGGCCGGTTGTCATCACCTAATGTGCAATCATGAACCAGACACCTGGCATCAGCCTGGCTCTCGGAGGGGGAGGCGCCCGGGGAATCGCTCATATCGGGGTGCTTAAAGTCTTGGAGCGCGAAGGCATCCCAGTGGATTTTATTGTGGGCAGCAGCATCGGGGCCTTGGTGGGCACCGCCTATGCCATCAACCCGGATGCCACTGTGCATGCCCACCGGCTGGCGGAAGTCCTGGGCACAGAAAGCACTTCGGCGCCGGGCTTTAAGCTGCTGGGCAGGGTTCGCCAGTACGAGCAGGATCGGTCCGATCTGCTGTCCCGGCTGATACGCTTTGCCGGCAAGGAGGTATTTTTAAACCTGATTCTGGTCAGAAAGGCCCTGTTGTCCGAAAAAGATACCCGCTCGTGCATCGAACCTTTTCTGAGTGAAATCGATCTGGCGCAAACCGCTATTCCCTGTGCGGTGACCGCCGTGGATCTCATTTCGGGAAACAGGGTGGTGCTAAAGCAGGGGCCCGCCATTCAGGCGGTAATGGCCAGCTGTGCGGTACCCGGATTTATGCCGCCGATCGCCTTAAATGACATGCTGCTGGTCGATGGCGGCGTCATCGATACCGTGCCATCCGGTCCGGCCAAAGAGAACGGAACCGGACCGGTGATCGGGGTGGATGTCGGCGGCCTTTTAAGTCAGCAGCCCATAATTGGAGACGGGGTGGATGCCATCAACCGGACGGCGGAAATCATGGAGTATCATCTCAGCAGACCGGGCCGGGAGCTGGCCGACATCCTCATCGAACCGGACGTCAAGCATCTTCATTGGACTGATTTTCTTAACTATGACGATTTTATTGAAAGGGGAGAGCAGGCGGCAGCAGCAAAATTGGATGAAATCCGCAAGGCCCTGAAACGCGCCCGGCGAAAAAAAATACTGGACTGGCCGTCAAAACGGCAGGGAAAAAATAAGTAACCCACCTTTAAAATTTGAAAACCTCCATTCAAGAGGATATAAGTTCCTTTACGATCGCCTCCACCTCATCGCCGTCAAGAACCTCTTTTTCTTCCAGACGTGCAGCGAGGCCATCCAGTGCCTTGCGGTTTTCGGTTAACAGGGTGTGCACCCTTTTGTAACTACTTTCCACCACAGCTTTGACCTCGGCATCAATCTGACGGGCAGTCTCCTCGCTGTAATTTTTTTCCTGCCCGTACTCGTTTCCCAGAAACGGAGACACTGTTTTTTTGCCAAATGTCAGTAGTCCCAGCTTTTCACTCATGCCGTAAGTACAGACCATGTTGCGGACCAGCTCTGAAGATCGCTCCAGATCGTTCTGCGCACCAGTGGAAATGTCACTGAAAACGATTTCCTCGGCAACCCTGCCGCCCAGCAGGATGGCAATCTGGTCCAACAGTTCTGTTTTGGTGGCTAAAAATTTTTCTTTTTCTGGCAGCTGCATGGTATAGCCAAGAGCCCCGATGCCCCGGGGGATAATGGAAACCTTGTGCACCGGATCGCCGGTGGGCACAAGCTCCGCCACCAGGGTGTGGCCGGATTCGTGATAGGCCACCCGGTGCTTTTCTTCCGGACTCAGGGTACTGCTTTTCTTTTCCGGGCCGGCCAGTACCCGGTCGATGGCTGCCTCAAAATCGGCAGTGGTGATTGCCTCATGGTTTTTGCGAGCCCCCAGAATTGCCGCTTCATTGGCTACATTGGCCAGATCAGCCCCCACAAAGCCCGGTGTTCGGCGCGCCACGATTCCAAGGTCCACATCGGGGGCCAGTGTTAAATCGCGTGTATGGATTTTCAGAATGTCCAGTCGGCCCGTTAAATCCGGTTTGTCCACCACAATCTGCCGGTCAAAACGCCCGGCACGCAAAAGAGCCTTATCCAGGACATCGGGCCGATTGGTGGCTGACAACACCACGATACCCTTGCCGGTATCAAAGCCATCCATTTCTACCAGCAACTGGTTTAATGTCTGCTCCCGTTCGTCATGTCCACCCATCGCCACGGGGCCGCCTCGCTGGCGGCCAATGGCGTCCAGTTCGTCAATAAATATGATGCAGGGTGACTTGGCCCGGGCCTCCTTGAAAAGATCCCGCACCCGGGCGGCACCGACCCCCACGAACATTTCAATAAAATCCGAGCCGCTGATATTAAAAAAGGCCACGCCCGCTTCACCTGAAACCGCCCGGGCCAGCAAGGTCTTTCCCGTGCCCGGCGAGCCCACCAGCAGAACCCCTTTGGGCATGCGCCCTCCCAGGCGCTGAAAATGCTCAGGGTTGCGCAAAAATTCGATCACTTCACCCAACTCCTGCTTGGCGTCATCGGCACCGGCAACGTCTTCGAAAGTGACCTTCGGCAGGTTGTCGGCGTGGATGTGGGCCTTGTTTTTGCCGATATTTAAAAAGTTCATCCCCGCCGATCCCATCTTACGGCCAAGATAACCCCAGATCAGAAAAATGACGGCAAAGGGGATAATCCAGGTAAACAGCAGGTTACCCAAAAAATGGCTTTCCACCGCCACACTGTACTTAACGCCATGTTTTTCAAGGGCATTGGCAAGACTGGGGTCCCGCAAGGGAACAGTGATGAACCGGCGCGGCTTGTCGGTTTTTTTATCTGTTATTTTCAGGGTCCCGACGATGACCTTTTCTTTGATAATACACTGATCAATCTGATCGGCCTGCAGATATTGTTGAAACTGGCTGTATGGAATCTCCTCGTTTTTCACCTGCACGGCGGTCTGAAAAAAATAAAGCAGTATCAACATGACCACAAAATACCAGATGGAAAAAGGTCCCTGTTTCTGCCAGAGCTTTTTTTCCGGTGGACTGTTGACATGCATATCTGGCTTGTTATTGGGACCCAACTGAAAGTCCACTTTTTTCATCTTTTTCATTTGTTTACTCCCCTCCGATTTCCTCTGCCAGCCGTTTCATCTGTAGCGATAGTAAAAAAATATGGTTCTTCTCCAATTTAGTTGGAGAAGAGGGTTCAGGGATTCAAGGGGCCAAGGATTCAAGGGTTTGTTTTCTAAAGACTTTATCAGCGCTTTTAACACGCTGTTGATTTGCGCTATGTCCAATCCCATAAAGATTTTTCAATTAAATCTAAATTACCGACTAACAATATCGGTGTTTGCAAGTTGATATGGCTTATGCCAGACTTTCAACCCTTTGTAATTTTGTGGCCCTTTACCCGCCTGTTTCTTGGCGGGTCACTTGAACCCTGGAATCCTTGAACCCCTGGACCCTCTGCGATAAAACCCGCTAATTTCGAACTTTT
>JAOZSC010000199.1:4072-5631 GCA_029939875.1 Desulfobacterales bacterium | reverse complement strand
TTGCGCACTTCGGTGTTGGTCAGGATCTCAATATTCTCGTGATTGTCGACTTCGTACATCTGGGGTGCTTCAATGCAGATGGAACAGTCATTGGTGGGAAAAGTCTTGTCCAGCCTGGCCATCATGCCGCCGATACTGGGCGTGTCGTCGATCAGGTATACTTTGGTTCCATATTTGGCGGCATTTATGGCACAGTTGATGCCGGCAATTCCGCCTCCGATGACCAGGATCGCGTCATTCATGGATTCACCTCAAAAAATCACTACGGTTTTAGCGGATATTCTTGGATGGTGGGTATTTTGGTATCGGTATTCAAACTTTGCTAAAATGCGTGCAATGTTTTCCGTAGCGATGTAAAATCCCAAAATACAAGCACCAAATTCCAATATTCAATTACCCAAACGTTTGAGATTTTGAATTTTGGTCATTGTGATTTGTTTGATATTTGTTATTTGGGATTTGTTATTTTGTATTTACACTAAACCATCATCCTAAAAATATTATTAGATCTCTGTTATTATGATGGCGTCCGACTTGCAGACCGCGGTGCAAGTCCGGCATCCCATGCAGTTTTGCGGCCGCACCGGCACCGCCTTGTGCGGCATTTCAAACACATCCACCGGACACATCTTGATGCATTCCTCGCAGGAATCGCAGCGTTCCGCGTCCACGTATATCAGGTAGACTTCGTAGTCCCTGAGTAATTTTGGCATGATTGAATTCCTTTACTTCGCATAGCGCAGGGCGCAGCGCGTTGCGCTATGCGCGAAACTTCTTGATCGCCCTTTCAAACCCCGGCAGTGAATTTTTGATCGTCTCATCGCTGACGCAAAATGCAATCCGAAAATGTCCGGGACCGTTAAAGCCGCTGCCGGGAACTACCAAAATGCGTTCTTCTTTCAGGGCGTCAGCAAATTCGACATCATCCGGAATCGGTGAGCGCGGAAACAGATAGAAGGTCCCGGGCGGTTTGACGAATTCGTATCCAAATCCGGCCAATCCTTCACACAGCATTTCACGTTTGCGCGCATATTCGGAAATATCAACGCTCATGCCCTGCATGCAGGCCACCACCCTTTGCATCAGGGCCGGCGCGTTGACATAGCCAAGAATTCTATTGGTCACCGCCATGGCAGCCAGAAGATCGTTCTTATATGTTGCGGCCGGATTTACCGCCACAAACCCAATGCGCTCACCGGGAATTGAAATATCCTTGGAATAGGAAGTGCCGATAATGCTTTCCCTGTAAGAAGTAAAAATACTGGGGACCTCAACGTCATCAAAAACGATTTTGCGATAGGGTTCATCAGATATTAAATAGATGGTCCGGTTATACTCCCGACATTTTTTCTCCAGAATCTCCCCAAGTGCTTTAAGGCTCGCTTCCGAATAAACCTGCCCGGTGGGGTTGTTGGGAGAATTTATCAAAAACACTTTCGTCTTTTCCGATATTGCCGCCGCGATTGCTTCAAGATCAAGCTCAAAATCCGGTGTCGTTTTAACAGTCTTCAGGATGCCGCCGTGATTGTCGGCGTAAAACTTGTACTCAACGAAACAGA
>JAOZSC010000199.1:0-4062 GCA_029939875.1 Desulfobacterales bacterium | reverse complement strand
CGGCGTCAAGACTTCATCACCCGGGTCGAGGATGGCTTTGAAAGCCACGTTCAGAGCCCCGGCAGCGCCGCAGGTCATCAGGATGTCCTTCTCGGTGACCGGGGCTTGCTGCTCTTCAGACAGATATTGCGCCACTGAACCGCAAACCATCGGGTATCCGGTATTCGGCATATAGCAGTGATCGTTCAGCCCGCAAGTGCTCACCGTTTCTCTCAAGATTTCGTTAAATTTTTCCGGCGGCGGCACGTTTGGATTTCCCAGGCTGAAGTCACAAACATTTTCAGCCCCGTACTCTTTTTTCAATCGTGCTCCTTCCTCAAACATTTTACGAATGAAGGAAGACCCGGCGATAATGTTTTCAATCTTTTTTGAAATCGTCATGATCATGTCCTTGTGTTGCGGGTTATATCGGGATTGTCGAATTTCTAATGACGAATTAATGATAGAATTCCATTATTCTTCATTCGTCATTCTTCATTCGTCATTTGTGACGTTCGACATTCGTCAATCGTCATTCGTCAATATGTTAACGATCCTCGAACTCCCGCCACTTGTAGTCGATGAGTTCCAGCAGTACACCGTTCATTTTCTTGGGATGCATAAAAGCAAATTCACAGTCCCGGAAGGGGCGCGCACCGCCGATAAACGGGTAATCCTTGCCCTCGAGCTCACCGATGGCCTCGCGGGTGTTGTCCACATTGAGGCTGACGAGCATGACCCCTTCGCCCCTTTTTTCGATAAACTTGGCAACATCCCCGTCGGGGGTGGTCGATTCCATCAGTTCGAATCCAACCTCACCCACCCAGTAACGGGCAACCTTTATTTTTTCAGGCTCGTCAATGTATTCATCGTCCGGCTTTGATTTTCCCAGTACCGGCTCCCAGATTTTGCGGGCTTCATCCAGATTCTTGACCGCAATGCAAATATGATCGACTTTGTTGACTTTCATTTTTTCCACCTTCCCAGCTATAGTGAATTTATTAAACGGCCGAAAGCCGCGGATTGGGTCACTACCGGATCCGCAACGTGCTTGCGCCCGTGGGGAGAAACCGTTTAAAGCCGCCAGGCAGACGAAACGAAGAAGCGGTCAAAAAACAACCGCCCCCCGTTTTTTCCGCTCACCGGATCGCTCCAGCTTAAAACGTTACCTTTTCAAGCGGTATCGTGATGGCGTGATCCGGGCAGACACAACCGCATTCGTTGCAATCTTCGCACAAAAATTCAGTGACCACCGGCCTGCCGTCCTGTACCCGGATAGCACGATCGGGACAAATCTCTACGCACAACGGTTCGCTGAAGCCGCCGCACATGTTGCATTTATCTAAATCAATTTGAGCAGCCATAATTGTACTCCTAATCAATCGTTTGGTTCATTCGTTTGGTTCATTGAGATTATTAAGTTGATTAAGCTTATCGAGTTTTGTTGAATTATTCCTATCAACGAATCAACCATTCAACTTAATCATCCACTAACTCAGCTATCAACTATGAACTATCAGTTGGCACCGGAAGCCTTTTTACTCGGACTTGTAGAGTCGCATGACCGTCTCCCCCTGGCCCCTGGCAATGGCTTTTTGCATCTCGATTTTAAGCGGGATGTTCATGAATGCACTGACATCGACCAGGATGCTCTGGTACATCCGCTCCCGGCACAAAGCGACCTCTTCCATGGGAACACCGTATTGCTTGGCCCAGGTCGGCCAGGGATCCCGGGTGCATTTGATCAAAATTTCACCGGGCTTTTCTCCCTTTTCCAGAGTTGCCGCGCCCCCATCGGTGATCCATAGACCGGCCAGGGCCTTGCCCAGAATCATCATGAAGCCTTCTTCACCCTTCAACCAGTTCATCCGGGGCAATAAGCTTTTACCGATATCTTTGCCGAATACTTCGGCAGCGCGCAAGGCCACATCCAGGGGTTTGACATCGTCGCCTGCAAACTCCAGCGCAACCTGCCGCCACCGGTAATAGGTTTTTCCAATTTCATTCTGGGCGCCGTGCACAGCCCTCCACAATTTGCTGATTTCTTTTTCATCATCAACTGGCATGGTAAACCTCCTTATTAGATACGCATCCCGATGCGGAAGCCGTCATGGACGGCGCTGGAAAGGTTGCGGGGAATCAGGGCATCCCCGATGACAAACAGTTCGATGCCCTCGGATTGAACGGCTTTTTTCAGGTTCTCGTTGGGTTCCCGCTGGCTGTTGACCACCGTATCGAACTTGACCGGCCATCGATACCCGTCGTAAGATCTCACCACGATGCCTTCATCGGTGATTTCCTCGATATCAACGTCGTTGTACGCAATGATCCCGTTCTGACGCATAAACATCATGTAACGCCATTTGAAGGACGGGTTGATGTCGAAGCCGGCCGTTTTTTCCTTGCCCACGATGGTGACTTTTTTGCCCTGCTTGGCCAGAAAAAGCGCACAGCCGATTCCCGGCTTGCGGTTGCCCCACACGACCACCTTTTCACCGACGTCGACGTTGCCGTTCATCACGTCCAGCAGATTGACCACTTTGCCGGGATCCACACTGCCGGTTTCAAGCTGCGGATAAACCGGCCCGGTGGCCAGCACCACGGCATCGGGCACTTCATCGGCAATCAGATCCTCGGTCACCTCGGTTCCCAGGTGAAAGGTCACGCCGGCCTTCTCACACTGAACCTTCTGGTACTCGACACAGGTCCACAGCTCATCGTCACCGTAAGGGGATTTCTTGGCCTCGTTGAGAGTTCCGCCAATAACTTCGCGCTTGTCGTAAACATGAACCTCGTGGCCCCGACGGGCCGCCATGTAAGCGCATTCCAGGCCGGCGGGTCCGGCACCGACAATCATGATCTCTTTTTCTTCCTCGGCCGCTGCCGGTGCGGTGAACTCTTCGTTGGCTTCATGGGCACAGACCGGATTGATGTAACATGTCATGGGCGCGTCCCGGAAAAGCCTGGCCAGACACAGGTTGCAGGCCACACAGTGCCGAATGTCCTCCTGCTTGCCCTCTAAAACTTTTTTAGGCATCAGCGGATCGGCTATCATCGGGCGGCACATTTCCCAAAAATCCAGCTCACCGGCGCCGATTTTTTCGTTGGGCAGCTCCGGCTTGAACAGTCGGTAGGCCATCTGGATCGGGATCTTGACATTTTCCTTGGCCCGTTTGGCCAGGTGCACCCAGTTGCCCATGGGAATATCGCGGCTGATAACCGGATAGATGGACTCCTGCCATCCAAGGGTGCAGCTGATGTAATCCGCTCCGGCAGCTTCAGACATCTTGTAAGTTTCCATGGATTCTTCCAGGGTATTGCCGCGCACGTCATCCAGCAATTCTTCGGAACACAGGCGAATCCCTACCGGGATATCCGGCCCGCACACGTCCTTGACACCCTGGATGATCTCAACCACGGCTTTCATCCGGCCCTGGAGGTCCCCGCCATACTCGTCGGTGCGCCGGTTGGTGTAGCTGGAAATAAAATTGGATATCAGATATCCCACGATGCCGGAAATCTCCATGACATCGAAGCCCGCCTCGATACCCCGCCTGGCCGCATCGATGTGCTGCTGGACCACCTGCTTGACTTCCTCTTTGCTCATCTCCTTGACCGGTTTGAAAATCCGCAGCCGCTGGGGAACCGCAGATGGACCGTGACAGTAATCCACCTCCACCGCGCCGACCCGACCGCAATCCATAAGCTGAAAGCCGGCGATGGCGCGCTGCTCGTGAATGGCGTCTGCGATTCGCTTCAGACCGGGTATGAATTTATCGTCCCAGCAGGCTGCCTGGCCCACATAACCCTGTCCCTGGCGTTTTTCGTCCATGTAAACGCCCTGCATGAAGCACAGGCCGCCGACGACCCCCTTGGCCCGCTCCCGCATGTATGCCACACCGGAATCGGTGACAAAGCCATCAAGCGCGTTCAAATTCTCCTCGGTGGCCGCGTACTTGATGCGGTTGGGCACAAGGAGATTACCGACCTCTATCGGCTTGAACAGGTGCGGGTAATCTTTGGCTCCCGGATACTGCGAATAATCCCATTCAAATAGTGTTTTTGCCATAGTTGCGCCCTCCT
>JAOZSC010000198.1 GCA_029939875.1 Desulfobacterales bacterium | reverse complement strand
TTGGCTGCACGGCTGAAGCGTGATCCGGACCAGCTCAGCGTCCTCATGGAGCAAATGGCCCAGAAGGGGCTTTTATTTCGCCAGCGCAAGGGGGAGCTGGTGCGTTACGCGCCGGTGCCATACGTGGTAGGTATTTTTGAACACCAGCTACAAAGGATGGACCCGGAGTTTGCCCGGGACCATGAGGAGTACTTTGAGACTGCTTTTGGGCGCACCATTCAGGATTTTAAGACCCCTATTTTGCGGACCATTCCCATCAGCCGCCAGGTGGTGGCTCAATACCCTGTTGCGCCCTATGAGGATGTGCTCAAGATTATCGATGATCAGAAAAAAATTGCCGTGGCCCCCTGTGTCTGCCGCATGACGGCCAAGCTGGCCGGCAAGGGGTGTGGCAAGCCCATGGAGGCCTGTTTTACTTTCGGCTCCCACGCCGATTACTACGTGGAAAACCATATGGGGCGCTACATTGACCACGAGGAGGCCAAAGAGATTATCAAGAAAAATGAGGAGGCCGGTCTGGTCATGCAGCCGTTTAATTCCCAGAAAATCGGTGGGATGTGCAGTTGCTGCGGGGATTGTTGCGGGGTGTTGCGCTCGTTGAAAATGCACCCTCATCCGGCACAGATGGTCCAGAGCAACTATTTTGCCCGGGTGGATGAAACCGAATGTACGGGTTGTGAGACCTGCATCGAACGCTGCCAGATGGATGCCATTGATGTCAATGACGGGATCGCGGTTGTTGACCGCAACCGCTGCATCGGCTGCGGGTTGTGCGTTACGACCTGCCCAACGGAAGCCATGCAGTTAATTAAAAAATCGGATGATCAGCTTTACGAGCCGCCCAAAACCGGGGTGGAGACCTATGTCCGCATCATGCAGGAGAGGGGGAAGATCTAAGGCGCTGCGCGCCAGGTACAGGGTGCAAGGTACAAGGAGGCGCTGCGCTCCAGGATAAAGCAGGTACAAGGTATAAGGTTTCGGGTCAGTGGGAAGATAAAAATGAACATCGAACACTGAAAAGATGTTCGATGTTTAGATTCGAAAATACATTAGAAGGTAAGCCTATGAAAGACGATAAAGGACTATACTATTACCCTTTCCCGGTTAATAAAAAGGTTCACATGTACGTGCGCGAAAAAGACGGCAATCTCTGGTTCCGGCTCTGGGATGCCGGTGATCTGCAGCTGTGGGAGGATCACGGTTGGGTGCCGTACGGAGCCATCAAAAAAGCCCAGGGGCTGTACCAGGGGAGAAATTTTGATCCGGCACAGGCTTACGATCTGGCGCTGGCCACGGCGCTTATCGCAGAGGATCGAGGTGCGTCCAAAACCTGACCTGGCCCATTCACACTTCCAAATCTGTGTTTGCAAGTTGATCTGACTTGTGCCAAACTTTCAACTCTATGTAATTTTGTGGCCCTTTACCCGCCTGTTTCATGGCGGGTCACTTGAAACCTGGAATCCTTGAACCCTTGGACCCTCTGCGATAAAGCCTGCTAATTTCGAAATTTTGCCATAATTAACTTCAACTAATCGGGAGATGATTCCCTTTTATTAAATCCATGACGCTTCCGCTCACCATCATTCTGACCAACAACCTGCGGCTGAAAAATCTTCCCCCGGTGCTGATGGAAACTCTCACCGAAAGGCTGAAATTTTTAAATCCCAAATGGGTTGAAAATGAACGCATGAGTCGCTGGAACCAGGGCACCCCCAAGGAGCTGCGGTTTTATGACAAAGTCGGGGCCAGGGGGTTGTGGATCCCAAGGGGGTTTATGCGTCAGCTGATCCTGATGTGCCGTCGCCATAAAATACACTATGAAATCGATGATCAGCGGCGGAGCCTGCCGGAAGTTGATTTTTCCTTCAACGCGACCCTGCGGCCCTTTCAGCAGACGGCCGTGGAACAGATGCTGGCCAAAGATTTCGGTACTCTCAATTCCGCCACCGGGTCCGGGAAAACGGTGATGGCCCTGTACATGATTGCCCGGCGCAAACAACCGGCCTTGATTGTCGTGCATACAAGGGACCTGGCTGCCCAATGGGTCCAGCGAATAAAAAGCTTTATGGAAATTCCGACCGAACAGGTGGGAACCATCGGCGGGGGCAAAAAGAGCATCGGGGCCGGGATTACCATTGCATTGGTGCAGTCCCTGTACAAATGCGCCGAGGAAGTCGCTCCCCAGATTGGTTTCCTGGTGGTGGATGAATGCCATCGTTGCCCGAGCCGCACCTTCACCGAAGCCGTCACGTGTTTTGATTCCAGGTATATGCTGGGTTTGTCGGCTACCCCCTGGCGGCGCGACCGGCTGTCCAAGCTGATATTCTGGCATCTTGGTGACGTGCACCATGAAGTGGATAAAGAGCATCTGATTGAAACCGGAGATGTCCTGGCGGCGGAGATCATCGTGCGGGAAACCCGTTTCAAACCGTATTACGATCCGGTAACTGAATACAGCAAGATGCTCTCGGAGCTTACCGCCGATACCCGACGAAACTTGCTCATCGCATCGGATGTCGCCCGGGAGGCCGTCGCCGGCACTGGAATTTGCTTGGTTCTTTCCGATCGCAAGGCGCACTGCGAAAATTTGCAGGCATTGCTGCGTTTCCGGTTTAAGGTGCAGGCTGAACTGCTGACCGGCGATTTGAACCCGGATGAGCGCCAACGGGTGATTGGGAAATTAAATACCAAACAGACCAGCGTTGTGATTGCCACCGGCCAGCTGGTCGGCGAGGGTTTTGACTGCCAGAACCTGTCGACGCTTTTCCTTGCCACCCCCATCCGGTTCAGCGGTCGGGTCTTGCAGTATCTTGGCCGGGTTTTGCGCCCCGCTCCTGACAAAAAAACAGCCCGGGTTTTTGACTATGTGGATGTTCGTGTCGAAACTCTGGTAAAAGCAGCGGCAGCCCGTCAAAAAGTGTACAACAATTAGATCTTGGAATCGATAAATTGTATCTATGGATACAATTTTTATTGCAATACCCCCCAAACCGTGCGAAGATATATTTTATTTAATTGTTAACCAGGACTGCCACCGTGAATGTAAAGACGAAGCAAAATCGGGCCGTCAGCAGCAACGGTTCCCCGGCGTCATTGCAAACCGTCGATTTGTTTCTGAAAGATTCCGGAAAAAAGAAACTCACCGAAAGCCAGGTCGCCATTATTCTGGATGCACTGGCCAATTCCGATGATGCCGAGGAGGTGGTCCGATTTCCTGCTGATAATTTTAAAACACACCATAGACCGCCTGAGGGCAGACCTCCTCGAACCGCCGACCTGGACGTGTTCCTGAATCGATTGTTCTCACCCAAACAAAAAGAACTGGTGTTAAAAAAACGAGACGGAAAGGCTTTTACTAAAACGGAACGGGAGTACTATTCGCGCATCGTCAGGAAAAAACTTGAGGCCATCGTCAGTGAGGAGGTAAGCGGGCTGGCCAGAGGACTCATTTATAAATAGGACCGTTTGCTGACTTAAGGTTTTTTAGAATAGACCGATAGTAAGAAACAACATCGGTTTTTCGATAGCCCCTGGGGGGGGGGGGGCAGTGGCACCATCAGTCGGGGTGAAAATTCCCCGGGATTTTCCCAAAGCGTTGCCTAATCGGCCCTTCGGACGTCAGGATTCAGCATGGACATAATCCAAACAATCGGTTTTCAGGTCATCGAAATATTGACATTGGTTTTCGGGATTTTGGGGATGACATTTTCACTGATGCTGCTTTTTTCTCCCGGGTTTACCATAAGCCTGAGCAATGTTCTCAATCGCAATATAGTTGACATTGAGAAAAAAATCACGGTGCTCGACAAGGAAATTGAACTGACGAATTTTTTTTATTATAACCATGTCCTCATCGGCATCTTTTTGAGTGCGGGGTCGCTGTTTGCCCTGTTTTTTTTCTTTTTTAAACTGGATGTAACGCGGTTTGTGGCAATTTTTTTCGAATCCAGTCAAAATAGATTTTTCGGTGAAATTTTCATGCAGTGCATTGCCTGGGTTACCAGGATCGGCTGCTTTATAGGACTGGCAAGCGGCTTGTTGCTCCTGGCCGCACCGGATAAAATGAAACGCATCGAAAAACAATTAAATTCCTGGTTTGAAACCAAGCCAATGGTCGCGAAACTTGATCATTCCAGTTACGATCTGGAGACGTTTTTATTTCGACACCCATTCATCGTCGGCCTGACGGGCGCAATGCTTTCCTTTTTTCTCATCTTGCTGTCTATCGCCAATCTGCTCAGGTAGTAGTTTTATCTGAACCTTCCACTTATGGTGGTGGATCCGGAAAGGTTCTACCGATCCAGCGCCTGTGCCATTGACAATCGATTTCAAATTGCTTATTGTCGCCGAGTTGGTCTGACTCAGAAACGGACACACGTACAGCGGGTAGCTATCCGCAAATAATGATGGAGGTAATCAGTGAGTGACAACGCCCTTCGAATTTTTCCAGCTGAGAGAATGAATCCTGAGTATCCCTGGACGGCCTGGGCGCTGGGGTGGCTGGCTTTTTTCAGAGCCTTTCTCTGGATGGCCTGGGAACCGGTTCAGGCTGAAAGTGTGCTGGGACTGCTGGCTTATAAATTTACGCTTGGTATGGTTCCGCTGGTCATTTTTGCTGTGGGGGTGTGGAACTTGCGCAAATGGGCTGTTTGGGGGCTTATTATCGTCGCCGTTGCAGATTTGATTTTTTTTGTGGTGTATTCACAAACCCTCAAGGCCGTGGTGGTGGATTCGGAGGTTTACATTTACACGATGATTTTGTCCGTTATTACCCTGTTGTGCAACGGCCCGTTAGGGGATCTGTTCATCCTGGGCGCAGCGCCCGGATTGCTCAAATATGAAAAAAATAGCTGATAACCGCCAGCATCGGATTCTCCGGTAATTTATCAAAAAGCCGGGTGAATCTATCACTAATTTGTGAACATGAAAACCAAGCTGCTTTTGTACAGCGCTGTTGGATTTTTGATTCTGGGCTTACACAGCCGGGAAGAGGCGCTATACTATTTCTTTTCAATTTATCTTTTTATGCTTTTCATCGGGATTTTTATCCACAAGCATGCACACAAACCCCGGAACGAGAAGATCGATGAGTCTCTTCCAGAAGCCGGGCCTGCCAAAAGATAACACGACCGGCCGTTGCCCCTTCTGTACGGAAAAAGCGGTGGCTGGTGCGTGAAAGAACTTTCCTGCAAATTAGAACTGTACTTTGGGCGTTTCAGCCTGGCCTTCCGGAACCTTGTAATACTGCGCCGGTGAAACGCCGGCCAGCATGGCATAAAATCTTCCGAAAAAAGTGCGGATGTACGTGTTCAAGGTCTGGACCGCATCGTTGTATCGTTTTCTTTCCACGGCGATGCGGTTCTCGGTTCCTTCCAGGCTGTCCTGCAGCTTGAGAAAGGACTGGTTGGCCTTCAAGTCCGGATACCGTTCCTGGAGCAGCAGCAGGCGTGAAAGGGCGCTTTCAAGACGGTTGGCGTTTTCAATGCGGCTTTTAACGTTATCGGCCTGGAAGTACCGGGTGCGCGCCTGGGCGATGTTTTCAAAGATTTCTTTTTCGTGTTTGGCATATCCTTTTACGGTTTGCACCAGGTTCGGGATGAGATCGTAGCGGCGTTTGAGCTGGTTTTCCACCTGGG
>JAOZSC010000197.1 GCA_029939875.1 Desulfobacterales bacterium | reverse complement strand
TGATCACCAAGGCCACTTTTTACCAGATATACAGCCTGTTGCGGCTGTTCAACAAGGCCCTGGCCCTGGACGGAATCTCATCGGTTGAATTCGAGCGCCAGTTGGAGTTTCTGAACCATTCGCTGTGGGTCAAGGGCTTTACGCAAACCCAGTACCTGGACATTTTCAAAGGGTTCGTCCAGGCGGTCAAAAACATCATCCACGATAATTTCCACAATATTCACGCTCAAAACCTCAATCGCATTTTATCCCAGATCCCCACTGATCAGATCCTGCCGAGATTTCTTCCCAATGAGAAGCTGGCAGATCGGGAAAAGCTTCAATATCGAGTTTCCGAGATTTTTTTCCGCGAACAAATTGCGCTTTCGCTGGGACTTCAGCAGTTGGACCTGTTTTTAAGCCGAATCCTGTCTACGCTGTTTCAGCAGTCGTACAAACTGCCCAAGGATCAGCTGCACCGGCTGCTGCTCTATGATCCATACAATGCCATGACCCCGATTGATTCGGCACACGGCCGGGTGACCAGCATTATTCAGTTGGGCAACAAGGGCATCAATATGGTCATGCTGCGAAATCTCGACTTTCCCGTACCTCCCGGGTTTATCATCACCACGGAAGTGTTTCGCTGCCGGGATGTCATCGATAGCTATCCGCCGGCCACGCAAAATTTCAGGGAGCAGGTGCTCCAGAACATTACCGGTCTGGAAAAGGCCACCGGCAAGGTTTTTGGGGATCCCCGAAATCCCCTGCTGCTGTCGGTGCGCAGCGGATCATCAATCTCTCAGCCCGGCATGATGGACACCATGCTGGACGTGGGCAGCAACGAGGAAATTATCGCCGGGATCGCCGCCAGGACCGGCAATTCCTGGTTTGCGTGGGACAATTATCGGCGCTTTTTGCAATGTTATGGCATGGCCCGTGGGCTTGAGCGGGATAATTTTGATGCCATTATCAGCGCATCGAAAAGTCAGTTGGGCATCCCCTATAAAAAAGATTTTACCGGTGCCCAGATGAAACAGGTTGCCATGGCATACAAAAAAATGATCCGCGATGCCGGAATTGAAATTTTAGAGGACTCCCATGAACAGCTTTACTGGGCCATCCAGACGGTGCTGGCTTCATGGGAATCCTCCAAGGCCCGGACATACCGCAAGATTATGGGAATATCGGACGATTGGGGCACCGCCGTCACAGTTCAGGCCATGGTGTACGGGAATCGCTCCGCACAATCCGGGTCGGGGGTCATTTTTACCCACAATCCCCGGTGGTCGGGAGATACCCTTAAACTGTGGGGAGACTTTACCATCGGCAACCAGGGGGAAGATGTCGTTTCCGGGCTGGTGCAGACGAATCCCATTTCAATTTTCCAGCAGGACATCGAAATGCGGGAAACCGACATTACCCTTGAAACCCATTTCCCCGAAATTTACAAGGCGTTGAAAGACTGGGCCCACGACTTGATCGACAACCGGGGCTGGAGCCCCCAGGAAATGGAGTTTACCTTTGAAGGCCCGGCGGTTGAGAACCTGTACCTGCTGCAGACCCGCGATATGACCATCCGGGAGCACAGAAAGGTGCTCACTTTTGAACTTGACGATCGCAGCAAGGCCGTATACCTGGGCCATGGAATCGGTGTCAGCGGGGGGGCCATGAGCGGACGGTTGGTGTTTAACCTGGAGGAAATCGAAAACTGGCGTATTATAGAACCCGATACCAGTTTAATACTGGCCCGGGCCGACACCGTGCCCGATGATATCCGGGAAATTCATGCGGCCGACGGCTTGCTGACGGCCCGCGGCGGGCTGACCTCCCATGCGGCCGTGGTGGCGCACCGGCTTCGCAAGACCTGCGTGGTGGGATGCGATAATCTGTTCTGCGATGAGCGGGGAAAACAATGCACTTTCAACCGGATACATGTAAAATCCGGTGATTTCATCAGCCTTGACGGCCAGGAAGGCTCTGTTTATAAAGGCTTGATCAGGGTGAAGGAGGCGTAGGGCGCTGCGCAAACCGACTTTGGCGGGTTAGAAAGCTATGAGGCCAGAAAGCTTGGAAGCTTTTTTTAAAGGATACAATCCTTATTTAAGCCTCCCAGCCTTCTATCCTCATAGCTTTTCCCCTTGTACCCTGAACCGTTAACTTTTGAAACTATATGCGGGAGGGATCACGATTATGGCAACCCCCGATAGTTCAGGATTAAAGTTAGGCATCAACGGATTCGGCCGTATCGGCAAACTTACCGTCTGGCACCACGTGGCGCGTAAATACTTCGACGAGATCGTTGTCAACATAGGGCGGCAGGCCGGGGTGTCCCTTGAGGACGTGGCACACTACGTTGAACGGGACTCCACTTATGGATGGCTGCACGGGTATCTATACGGACACCGCGCCGAGCCTGTGATCGGCGAGTTGGACGAAAGCAGCGGGTTGATGCGCATTGACGGCATAAAAGTCCGTTTTTTACGAAGCCAGCGAAATCCGGCGCAGATCGGCTGGGCGGATCATGGTGTGCGCCTGGTGGTTGATACCACCGGACGGTTCCTGGATCCGACGGCCGGGGCGGATTGTGCCGGGGGCTCTGTGCGGGGCCATCTGGATGCCGGGGCTGCAAAAGTGATTGTTTCCGCACCTTTTAAAATCAAGGAGGGGGTGTCCACCCCGCCCGATGCCGTGACCACGGTTATGGGGATCAACGCCAGCGATTATGACCCACGGCGTCACAGCATTATTTCCAATGCGTCTTGCACGACCACGTGCCTGGCCCACATGATGAAACCACTGATCAACGCCTTCGGCCCCAAAAGAATTATGTCCGCTTCGATGGCTACGGTTCATGCTGCCACCGGATCCCAGGAAGTCCTGGATCGTCTACCCAAAGTCGGCAAGACCGACCTGCGGAAAAACCGGAGCATTATGAACAACATTATCCTGACTTCCACCGGGGCGGCCAGAGCTCTGAGACTGGTTATTCCGGAAATGGAGAAAATCGCATTCATCGCGGAATCGGTACGGATCCCCACCACCACCGGTTCCCTGATTATTCTGGTGATCAATTTGCAGGAGGAACCCACCGGGCAATACGTGCGCCGGGAAATGATCAACGATATTTACCGCCAGGCAGCAGTTGACAGCCCCGAAGGATACCTGCATTATACGGAAAAGCAGAATGTGTCCGGCGATATTATCGGGCTGCCGAAAGTGGCCGCGACCATTGAAGGCCACGAGACACACACTCGAACCGCTGAGGCGGCCATTGACCTTGCCAACGTGCCGGGTGTGGAAAAGGGGTTTTTATCCAATACCGCCGATATGGTTGTCCGCATACCGGTCACCCAGGCGGTGATTTACGGCTGGTATGACAACGAGATGGGAAGCTACGTCAATATACTCGGGGATCGCACCGTGTCGATAGCTGAGCTCATGTAGGAGGCTGTGAGCGGCGGTCGGTTCCGGCGGGCAACAGCTTATTCCGAAAACCCGTAATGGAAAATCTCGTATTTTGTTTCCCCACCCAGAAGGTCATCGATTTTTTTCTGGATTTCGTTTCTTTCGTTGCTTTGCAGCCAGCGATTCCAATCTTCGGATGACTGCCACGTGCTGATCACCATGAATTCCCGGGGGTTGTCAAGGCTACGCAGTGTTTCACCGGTAATGTAGCCGGACTGTGCCGTGGCGGAGGCCCGCATCTGTCTGAAAAGCGGGATCATTTCCCGGGCTTTTTCCTGGGGAACCTGGCGACGGATCAATATTTTTACAGCCATTGTTGTCTCCTTTCACATGGACGACACGTATTGTACTATCTAAAAGCTGTTTTGGTTGCTTTTTATAAAAAGATGGAGTGTAGCGACACAACAACTTTAGGCACTCTGTATTTGGGCACTTTTCGTTCGGCTACTCTGATTATAAGGCCGCTACCCGGCGAGGTCAAGTATTTCCATCCATGACCTTCCGCAGACCGATTTCAAGGGCCACAAATTCAGCAGGTGTCAGTGTTTCTGCCCGCCTGGAGGGGTCAATTTGTGCAGTCTCCAGGGCCCTGGAAGCGGTTCGGGGGCTGATGTGAAGCTCACTGGTGGCCAGGGAGTTTTTTAGGGTTTTGCGCCGGTTGCCGAAAGCGGCTTTAATGACCCTGTACAGCATGGTTTCGTCGTGGTTTCCATACCGCGACGTGGATGTAAACCGTATTGCCACCACAGTGGAATCCACCTTGGGCTGCGGATAAAACACGGAGGCCGCGGCATGGGTCAGCGGTTTGATTTCGGCACAGTAGCTGAGCATCGCCGTTATACGGCCGTATTGTTTGTTTCCCGGTGCGGCGGTAATTCGCTGGGCGAGTTCCTGTTGGAACATGAGAATGGCGCGCTCAACAATGTCCCTGGAATGGATTAGTTTGATCAGCACTTGTGATGAGATGTTGTACGGCAGGTTGCCCATGACGATAAGTTTCGGCTCCCCGGTGCGGTGGAATTGACCCAAGTCCATAGGCAAAATGTCTTCGGCCATAATGTCGCAATTGTCGATGCGGTTTGCCAGCAATTCAGTCTGAAGCAATCCGATGAGTTGCCGATCTTTTTCGATGGCGTATACTTTTTTGACCATCCGCGCGACTGGAATCGTCAAGGCCCCCAGTCCGGCACCGATTTCCACCACGACGTCGTGCGGAGACAAACGGGCCTTGGCGGCAATAGCCGCCGCGGCGGCCGGGTCGGAAAGAAAATTTTGCCCCAGGCGTTTGCGGGGTTTTAGGTTCCAGGCGTTAAGCAGGGTTCGGGGCGATGTCATGGTGCACAGTTACACCCTAAGTAGTTTTTTTAGTTCTATCTAAACCCCAATTACCAGAAAATCCGCCATTTTTCAATCGGAAAGGTGTCCACTACCTGCTGCATACCGATAATTTGCCGGCAGCCGGTTTCTATTTCTTGACTTTTATAAAGTTATCGATTATTTTTATCGTGATTTCGTGGGGTTATGATTGCTCATCAAGCTTTCCCGCTTCCGATTCTCCTGGCCTTCCAGCCGTTAAGCACTGGCAGCCGGAAAGCCGCGGAGAGCGTAGCCCGGCGAAAAAAAGACCATTTATGGATGGAACTAATTTTTAAAACCCCGGGAGGATCTCATGGCCAAAGGGAGAACCAAGACGACCAGTTTCGATGCCATGGTTAAATTTTTTATGCAGAAGTACAACATTCCCACCAAAAAAGACGTGGCCCGGCTGATGGCACGGCTGGATCGCCTGGAAAACCTGATGACGCAATCAGCGGCCGGTCCATACAGGGGTAAGACGCAGGGCGTGGGCCGCAAAAAAAACCACCAGGTGGCCGGTGATCTGGTGCTGGATGTGATCAAGCGCTCGCGGCAGGGAGTGGGATTCCCCGAGATCCAGGCCCAGACGGGTTTTGGCGAAAAGAAAATCCGCAATATTATTTTCCGTCTGTATAAAAACGGAAAAATAAAGCGAAAAAGCCGGGGGCTATATATCGCGGCATAACTCCACCTATGGCGAATGATCCGGACTTTAGTTCTTTTCCAGTTTATCCGGGTTGGGTATGGGTACAATAATGCGGGGGAAATATTAGTGTGCGAGGGAGAGCGGTATGGAAAAATCATCCGAAGTCAAACAGTTGATTAATGTGGGTATTATTGCGGCCTTTGCAACCCTGGCA
>JAOZSC010000196.1 GCA_029939875.1 Desulfobacterales bacterium | reverse complement strand
AGGCCATTCAAGAACAAGCCAACAAAACCTACTTTGCCTACCGTCTTCACTTCGAAAACCAGCCGGCCCTGGATTACTCGAAAGCTTTGGTGGAGCATTCAGCCGCACATCTAGATCGGGTCTTTTTCGTGTCCGGTGGATCCGAAGCAGTAGAGTCAGCCATAAAACTCTGTCGCCAGTATTTTTACGACAACAATCAAGGGCCCCGGCACATTTTCATCAGCCGCGTACCGTCATATCACGGCTGTACGTTGGGCACCCTGTCATTGACCGGCTATGCACCGCTGGAAGCCCCATACCGACCTCTGATAAAAAACTATCCCAAGATTCCCGCCCCCTATTGTTATCGTTGCGCATATAACCTTTCGTACCCTGACTGCGGCATCAAATGTGCCAGAGAACTGGAAAAAACCATCCTGGAGCAGGGTCCGAAAAATGTTGCCGGTTTCATCGCCGAACCGGTTGGCGGCGCCAGTACCGGAGCAGTTGTTCCGCCGGATGACTATTTTGACGTGATTCAATCGACGTGCCGAAAATATGGTGTCATGCTGATTCTTGATGAAGTGATGACCGGTTTCGGCCGTACCGGAAGTATGTTCGGCTATGAGCACTGGAATATCGAAGCCGATATTGTTGCTCTGTCCAAGGGCATGGCGTCAGGGTATTTCCCTTTGGGTGCCATTGTTGCCAAACGCTCCATTGTCGAGACTGTTTTAAACAGCGGCGGATTCTTGCACGGTCACACTTACGCGGGCAATCCCATGGCGTGCGCGGTGGGGCTTGAGGTATTAAACTATATTTTAGACCATGATCTGTGCGCCAACTCCCGACATATGGGAAAGCGCTTGAAAAAGGGATTGGAAGCACTTGGAGAAAAATTTTCGATCATCGGTCAGGTCCGCGGTAAAGGGTTGCTCCTGGCGGTGGAATTGGTGAATGATCCCCACACGAAGGATCCCTTTCCTGTTTCTGCTGATGCCGGGCAGTTGCTAACCGACATAGCTTTTGAGCAGGGGCTCATCGTTTATCCGCGCCGGCCGATCAACGGGCTGTCCGGTGATCATGTATTGGTTGCCCCCCCCCTGATCATTTCCGAAGCGGAAGTAGACGAAATCCTGGTCAGATTTGAAAGCGCGCTGGAACAAACAGTTACACGACTCGGGAATCGGTAAAACGCGAATCATGGATAAAACAACCGAAATAAACGATGCCGTCTCCATAATTAAAGACGGTCAGACCATCATGGTCGGAGGGTTTGGAGGGCCGGGCACACCTTTTATACTGGTCGAGGCTTTGCTGGAACATGGGGCAAAGCACCTGACGTTGATAAAAAATGAAGCAAATCTACCTCAACTGGGTGTATCCCGGCTCATCGAGGCCGGAAGGGTCGACCGGCTGATCACATCTCATCTTGGTTTGAATCCCACGGCTTTGGAAATGATGAATAAAAACCAGATCGAAGTGGAGTTTAGCCCCCAGGGAATACTGGCCGAGAGAATTCGCTGCGGAGGTGCAGGACTATTTGGATTCATTACCGATATCGGGATCGACACGGTTCTCAGTCAGAAAAAGCAGGTCATCACGGTCAACGGCCGAAAGGGAATCGTTGAATCAGCCCTTCGAGCCGACGTAGCGTTAATTCATGCCGCTGTGGGCGATGATTTCGGCAACCTGATCTATGAGAAAAGCGCTCGGAATTTCAATCCGGCAATGGCCACCGCCGCCGACGTTGTCATTGCAGAGGTGGAATCACTGGTAACGACCGGCACTTTGGCTCCAGACAGTATCCACACCCCCGGCGCATTCGTCGATCATGTCATCGAAATAAGGGAGCTGACGGAAGAATACGCGATTCTGGAAGATTATGTCTTTGGATAGAAAAGAGAAAATTGCCAGGCGGGCTGAACGGGAAATTAAAGCAGGCCTGATTGTGAATCTCGGCATCGGCATACCCACGATGATCTTGAAATATTTGAAGCCGGAAAAGCACGTGATGATCCATTCTGAAAACGGCATTCTCGGCATGAAATCTCATTGCAGCCGGCAAGACGCGGACAGAAACCTGATCGATGCCGGCGGCGGCTACATTGACCTCGATATGGGCGCATCGTTTTTCGACAGCGTGCTATCGTTTTCGCTGGTGCGAAACGGGCGGCTGGACATCTCCTTTCTAGGCGCTTTGGAGATCTCAGCTAACGGAGACCTGGCCAACTGGATGATCCCGGGAAAATACACACCCGGAATCGGCGGTGGCATGGAGCTGGCTCAAAAAGCCAGAAGGCTGGTCATCACGACGTTGCATACCAATCGCAAGGGCAAAGCCAAGATTTTAAAGTCGTGTACGCTGCCCTTGACCGCCAAGTCATGCGTCGATAGGATTATTACCGATCTATCCGTCATCGATGTGGTCGATGGGAAACTGATACTCGTTGAAAGGGCCGCGGAAACAACGGTTGAAGAGATCGTCGAAAAAACAGATGCGCCGCTCATGATCCCTGACCGGGAATTGCCGCAATTTTAAAACAAACACGCAGGCTTTCAGGAGGCAATATTGGATAAAAGCGAAAAGAAAATAATTCAAACGGTCGAAAGCCTGGGCGATGATATTATTGATTTTACCTGTCGACTCGTTAAAGAGCCCAGCACCCTTGGCAACGAAGCCTCTGCTGTCGAGCTGATGAAAGACGAGCTTGAAAAGTTATCCTTTTTACCTGTCATGGTCCCTATCGATTCTTCGGTGTTGTCCGGCCACCCAGGCTTTGCCGAGGTTCCTTGGAAATACGAGCATAAAAATAATGTCGTTGCCGTACGCCCCCCGGATGGCACCGGGGGGAAAAGTGTCCTTTTCAATGGCCACCTCGATGTGGTCGACCCGGAGCCGGTCAGCTTCTGGAATACAGATCCATACAATCCGGTTGTCCAAAACGGACGAATATACGCTCGAGGAGCTGCGGACATGAAGTCCGGGGTCGCCGCCATGACTTACGCGGTTCATGCCGTAGAAAGGGCCGGTTTTGGTCTTCAGGCACCGGTTACACTCGAAGCGGTCATCGAGGAGGAGTGTTGTGGAAACGGTGCACTTGCATGTCTGGCAGCAGGCTATGATGCCGATGCGGTGTTGATCCCCGAACCCCTCGGCCCGACGATTCTCACGCATCAGCTCGGTGTCCTTTGGTTCAAGGTGGTAGTTGGGGGAAAACCGGTTCATGTTATGCAAGCGCCGGCCGGGGCCAACGCCATCGAAAAAATATTTCCCATCGTCCAGGCGCTCAGAAAACTGGAAAGCGAACTGAACGCATCCGATGTCCCCCAAGCGTTCCAGAATATCCCCCACCCCATCAATCTGAACATCGGCATCATAAATGGTGGAAACTGGCCTTCCACAGTACCGGCCAAAGCGGAAATGCACGGCCGTTTATCCTATTTTCCTGGTATTTCATATCAAACGATGCAACAACGAATTGTCGAAACAATAAAAAGTACTGCAAGCGTCGACGCCTGGTTGTCAGAAAACCCGCCCAGCATATCGTTTTACGGATTCCGTTCCGACGGGCATTCGGTTTCCCGTGATATGCCGGCATTTGACACGCTCAACAATTGCCACAAAATACTGACCGGGCAGGATGCAGAAGAATATATTTCCACGGCCACTACCGATTTGAGAGCGTTTCACTTTTTCGGGAAAGGGCAGTGCACCTGTTTCGGACCCACCGGGGCCAATCTCCACGGGGCCAACGAGTGGGTTGATATCCAAAGCATCATCCACACGGCCAAAACCTACGCATTATTTCTGTCACGATGGTGCGGGTTGTCCGAGTAGAAACAAATTACCGCGAAGGAGCCGATAAATCTTATTGCTTTCGACCTGAATTTTGCATAACACACGTATCACATAACTGATAAAAAAGGATCGCAATCATGACAAAAGATGCCTGGAAACCCTGGGCTCTATTGGCGCCTGCAATCACCGCCGTATTCCTGCTGCTTGTGATTCCGGTGTGCTTCATTGTGGTTTACAGTTTCTGGCTGAGATCTCCCACCGGCGCCGACATAGCGGCCTTCCAATTCGGCAATTATGCCAAGTTCTTTGCAGATTCGTTCTATCCTTCTATCATGTTGCGTACCATTCGTGTTTCCCTGGAAACCGTCGTTATATGCCTGATCATGGGATACATTCCTGCATATTTCTTCTACCGGAGTACCACCCGGTTCAAATCGGTCCTTCTTTTGCTGATCATGCTGCCGTTTTGGATCAGCTTCATCATCAGGACCATGAGCTGGATCAACATCCTCGGCGATACCGGACTGATCAACCATTATCTGATAAAATTCGGCATCTTATCTCAGCCTTTGAGTATGCTCTATAATGAAGGGTCGGTATTAATGGGCCTGATTCAGTATCTACTGCCCTTTATGATTCTGAACATCTACGTAAGTCTGGAGGGAATTGACAAAAGCCTGCTTGAAGCAGCCAGAAGCATGGGGTGTACCGAATGGCAGGCTTTTAGAGAAGTCACCCTTCCACTCAGCCTTCCGGGGGTCAGCGCAGGTTGTCTGCTGGTCTTTGTTTTAACAGCCGGCACCTATCTTCCGCCCATGATCCTGGGAGGGCCTCGAAATGAAATGATCGCCAACTTGATTTTCAAACGGGTTATCGGCACCCTGGACTGGCCCTTTGGATCCGCCATCAGCGTGATATTGCTCGGCCTGCTGTTGATCATCGTATGGACCTATAACCGATACCTGGGCATCAATCAGGTATTCAAAAGCCTTCAGGGGGAATAGACCCATGAAGAAGATTTCCGGCTGGTCGCTGATTCGACTGTATACGATACTGATATACATCTTTATGTTTGCACCGATCGTCGTTGTGGTCGTGCTTTCATTTAATCCCGAACAGTTCGGCTCTTTTCCAATGAAGGGCTTCAGCCTTAAATGGTTTGTCAAACTGGCACAAAACCAAACCATACAGGTTGCGTTCAAGAATTCACTGATACTGGGCTCTTTGACCGCCGTGGTTTCGACCACTTTCGGAATTCTGGCCTCCCTGGCTTTCGTGCGGCACAATTTCCCGGGAAAAAACACTCTCAACACATTGCTCCTGGCACCCATCATGATACCCGAAGTCATACTGGGCGTAGCGCTCTTGCTTTTCATACGATGGCTCCAGCAGCCAAAAAGTTTCGCACTTCTGGTGATCGGTCACGTCGTGCTCACACTACCCTATGTCCTGTTGATCGTCCAGGCCAGGCTGGGGGCAATCAGGAAGGAATATGAAGAAGCCGCACGGTCATTGGGCGCCAATCCATTCCAATCATTCAAGGAGGTTACCCTGCCGCTGCTGACACCGGCCATTATGGCAGGTATGTTGTTTTCTTTCACGATATCTTTTGACGACATTACCGCCACGTTGTTCTGGGCCACCACTCAAAATCAAACCGTACCGGTGAAGATATTCGGCATGTTGCGCAATTCCATCAGTCCTGAAATAAACGCCCTGGGTACGGTCATGATTGTTTTAACCATTGCAACGCCGTTGCTGGCCGGTTATTTATCCCGGAAACTTTCAAAAGGAAGATGAGGTTTTAACTGTAATGTGCGGGGAAAAAGAAGTAAAACAGAGAGAAGAGACAACCATGTTAACCTTAAAAAAGGAGGTGGAAGATGAAAAATGAT